>JAYSXE010000291.1:0-5436 GCA_043717565.1 Burkholderiales bacterium
CCCAGCACCAGCGCCAGCACCAGCGGCGCCAGCGGGTAGTCGAGCTTCTTGAACACGTAGCCCATGATGCCGAAGCCCATCATGAACCAGATGTCTAGCATGGCGCTGTGCACCGTGTAGGCGCCGATGGCGCAGATGACGATGATGACCGGCGCGATGATGGAAAACGGTATGCGCAGGATGGAAGCGAACAGCGGCACCGTGGTCAGCACCACGATCAGCCCCACCAGGTTGCCCAGGTACATGCTGGCGATCAGGCCCCACACGAATTCCTTCTGCTCGACGAACAGCAGCGGCCCGGGCTGCAGGCCCCAGATCAGCAGGCCACCCAGCAGCACCGCCGCGGTGGGCGAGCCCGGGATGCCCAGGGCCAGCATGGGCAGCAGCGCGCTGGTGCCGGCTGCGTGCGCCGCGGTCTCGGGGGCGATGACGCCTTCGATCTGACCCTGGCCGAACTTGGCGCCATGGGGTGAAAACTTCTTGGCCAGGCCGTAGCTCATGAACGAAGCCGGTGTGGCGCCGCCCGGGGTGATGCCCATCCAGATGCCCACCAGCGAGCTGCGCACCGAAGTGGCCCAGTACTTGGGCAGTTCCTTCCAGGTCTGCATCACCACCTTGGCGTCGATCTTGGCCGACTTGCCCTGGAAGTTCAGTCCCTCCTCCATCGACAGCAAGATCTCGCCGATGCCGAACAGTCCGATGACGGCTATCAGGAAGTCGAACCCGCGCATCAGTTCGGTCTGACCGAAGGTCAACCGCAGTTGCCCGGTGACCGTGTCCATGCCCACCGCGGCCAAGGCAAAGCCCAGCGCCATGGCGATCAGGATCTTGAAGGGCGAACCCTTGCCCATGCCCACAAAGCTGCAGAAGGTGAGCAGGTAGACCGAGAAGAATTCTGGCGCTCCGAACTTCAGCGCGAACTTGGCCACCAGCGGGGCCATGAAGGTGATCATCACCACCGCCACGAAAGCACCCACGAATGACGACGTGAACGCCGCCGTCAGCGCGCGCCCGGCATGGCCCTGCTGCGCCATGGGGTAGCCGTCGAACGTGGTGGCCACCGACCAGGGTTCACCCGGAATGTTGAACAGGATGGACGTGATGGCGCCGCCGAACAACGCGCCCCAGTAGATGCACGACAGCATCACGATGGCCGACGTGGGCGACATCGAGAAAGTCAGTGGCAGCAGGATGGCCACGCCGTTGGCGCCGCCCAGCCCCGGCAGCACGCCGATGAGCACGCCCAGGATGATGCCGATGAACATCAGGCCGATGTTCAGCGGTGTCAGCACCACCGCAAAACCCTGGGCCAGTGAATTCAGTTCTTCCATGTGTTGTTCTCCTCAATGCCAAGTGCAGCTGCGGCGCGCCGGGCGTCAGTAGCCGAGGAAACGCAACGGTTCCAGCGAGCCCTTGAACAGGGGCACCTTGAACCAGACTTCGAACATCATGAAGAACAGGCTGATGACGGCCAGTGCCACGAGCACGCTCTTCATCACCGAGTACTTGCCCAGAATGACCATGAACGCCGCGATGTAGACGGCCGACGCCACGTACAGGCCCAGGAAGTTCACCGCGAAGACGTACAGCAGCGCGGGCAGGAACACCGACGCCACGCGGCCAAGCTGCACACGGTCGACAAAGGTGTCGGTGTCGCGATTCCTGCTGAACAGCGATTGGTACAGGATGCCCAGCGACGACGCGCAGATGATGATGCCGATGTAGAACGGGAAGTAACCCGCGCCCGGGCCGTCACTGGCCCAACCGGAACCCAGCCGTCGCGCTTCAACGATCACGACGGCACCGATCACGAAAAGGACCACGGCCACGGCGGCGTCGACGATGTTGTTGTTGACGACGGCCGGACTGCTGGGTTCGTGCGTGTCTTGCGGGTCAGCCATGTTGGGGGCTCCGTTCAGGTGGCAAGAAAAATGGGGCCTCGCGGGGCCAGCCAGTCACAAAGGCTGTGACCAACGGTTGCGGAAGGGTCAACCGGGATCAGGCAGCGCCTTCACCACCGCAGCGGACCACTGCAACCCGCGCAGCCGCTGGTTCCGTGGTGGCGAAAAACTACTTCGCCATGAAACCGGCTTCGGTCATCAGCGTGCGGTGAAGGGTTTCGTTCGTTTCCAGCCACTTGCGGAAGTCAGCCCCGGTCATGGCCGTGGTGTTGAAGGCACCCTTTTCCATGAATTCCTTCCAGTCCGGCGTGTCGCGCACACGCTTCATCAGGTCCACGTAATAGGCGATCTGTTCAGCGTTGACGCCAGGCGCCATGAAGATGCCGCGCAGCATGACGTAGTCGGTGGGGATACCGGCTTCGTTGCAGGTGTGGATGTCGTTCCACGACTCGGTCTCGGTGACCTTGGCCTTGTAAGGCATGCGCGTGTCGTCAAACACGCACAGCGGGCGCAGCTTGCCGGCGCGCCACTGGGCCACGGCCTCGATGGGGTTGTTCACGGTGGCATTCACATGGCCGCCCACCAGTTGCACAGCCACTTCACCACCGCCCTTGTAGGGGATGTAGATGAATTTGGTGCCGGTGGCTTTTTCCATGCCCACGGTCAGGATCTGGTCTTCCTGTTTGGAACCGGTGCCGCCCATCTTGAACTTCAGCGGGCCGGCGGCTTTCACTGCCGCGATGAAGTCCTTGGCAGTCTTGTACGGCGTGTCGGCGTTGACCCACAGCACAAACTGGTCCAGCGCCATCATCGACACCGGCGTCAGGTCCTTCCAGTTGAAGGGCACGCCAGTGGCCATGGGCGTGGTGTACAGGTTGGACAGCGTGATGACGATCTTGTGCGGGTCGGCTTTTGCGTCCTTCATGGCCAGGAAACCTTCAGCACCTGCACCGCCTGACTTGTTGGAGACGACCATCGACTCCTTCATCAGCTTGTGCTTGACGATGATGCCCTGAATGAGGCGCGCCATCTGGTCGGCTCCACCGCCGGTGCCGGCAGGGACAACAAACTCAACCGGCTTGCTGGGCTCCCAGGCGGCGTGTGCAGGGGCCGCGAAGACGGTCGCCACCAGGCCCAAGGCGAAAGTGGCATGTTGCATGGCGCGCGAAATTTTGCGCAGTGGTGCGTTCAAGGTCATCTCGTCTCCAATGGGTGCAAACAGGGGTTGTGAGGGGCTGCGTCTTTGCGCATCCGCTCCTTCACACGAACGGGGCCGATGGTCTGCGCGACGACCGGGATTTCGCTTGACCGCAGTCAAGTTCAATCAAAAATGCAGGAATACCCCAGCATCGCCGAACCCTGGCGCCGGCATCGATGCAGCCCTGCGGGCCAAGGCGCGTGGAGGCGCGCCGAGGCACCCTCAGTGGTGCGGGCGGCCCATCAGCGCCAGTACATGCGCACGTGCGCCGCTGGCCAGACCCTGCAGGCTGTAGCCGCCTTCCAGCACCGACACCACGCGGCCCTGCGCCGACTTCTCAGCCACGGCCATGAGTTCGCGCGTGACCCAGTGGAAGTCTTCGTCGGTGAAACCCAGGCCGCCCAGTGGGTCCAGGTGATGCGCGTCAAAGCCGGCCGAGATGATCAGCAGTTCGGGCGCAAAACGGTGCAGTGCGGGCAGCATGTGGTCCACCATGGCCGCGCGAAAGGCAGCCGGCTTGCTGCCTTGAGCCAGCGGCAGGTTGACGATGTTGCCGGCCACCCCCGCCTCGTGCCGTGAGCCCGTGCCAGGGTAGAAAGGCGATTGGTGGGTGGACCCGTAGAACAGATCGGGGTCGTTGAAGAAACTGTTCTGCGTGCCGTTGCCATGGTGAACGTCGAAATCCACCACCGCCACGCGCCGCAGGCCATGACTTTGGCGCGCATGCAGTGCCGCGATGGCCGCCTGGTTGAAGACGCAAAAGCCCATGGACCGGTCGGCCTCGGCATGGTGCCCGCACGGCCGCGTGGCGCAGAAGACGTTTTGCGCGCGTCCTGCCACCACATCGTCCACGCCAGCGCAGGCGGCACCCACGCACCGCATCACGGCTTCATAGGTGCCGGGCGACATGATGGTGTCGCCCCCGTCCAGCGCCCGGTAGCCCTGGCGGGGTGACACAGCCTTCACGCCATGCAGGTGGTCCGGGGTGTGCACCAGCAGCACCTGCTCGTCACTGCCCTCGGGCGCTTCGTGCCATTCCAGGTCTGCGAACTCGGGCGTCTTCAGCGCCGCCAGCACGGCCCGCAAACGGTCAGGCGATTCGGGATGGTGCGGCCCCGGGTCGTGCTCCAGACAGGCGGCGTGGGTGTAGGCGGCGGTTTTTGGCGACATGGCGGGGTGCTCCTGAAGTCGCAATTGTCTCGCCCCCCTAATGCGGGAATACCCGATTTCGGGAAAACCCTATATTCTTGAAATACCCATCCAAATCCAAGAGGAGAAACCCATGCGCAGCCTGAACACCGTCAGCACCACGAACACCCCCAGCGCGCTTCTTGGCGCCCTGAAATCCTTCGGCCTTGAAGTGCTGGCCTTTCTGGACGCCATCACCTCACCCGGCAAGATCGTCGCTGAGGTGGAGCAGATGCACGTGCTGTTCCAGAAGGCTGACCGCCTGGCTGGCGTGGACCCCGCCAAGGCGCGCGCCCTGCGCGAGCAAGCCGGGCGCATCGGTCTCGATTGAGCTCCACTCTGTTGCCAATGGCCGGTTTTGGCCACAAGGCAACGTGATCCGAAGCATTCCACGCCGGACTTGGCCGCCTGGTGGAATGCGCCCGTTCACAGCCCTTCTTAGAGGGCGATGCCGTCGAGCCCCGCGCGCTCGGTGAAGCTTTGCAGAGGGAACGCCGCCATCAACTTTGTGCCGCGTCCGGGCGCAGAGTCGAGCGACAGCGTGCCGCCGAGCGAGACCACTCTGAAACGCATGCCGGTGATGCCGTGTCTGCCGGTCGAAGACTGATTCAGGTCGAAGCCCGCCCCGTCGTCGGTTACCTCCAACTGCGCCGTCTCGCCGACGGTGCAAAGTCGCACCCGGACTTTGTTGGCGCTGGCGTACTTGCTGATGTTGGTCAGACTTTCCTGGAGCACGCGGTAAATCGTCAGGTCGATATCGGGATCGGCACTGAACTCTTCGATCTCGGCGTCGATCGGTATCCCCAGGCCGGCACTCGTTTCGCTACAAAGGATGCGCAGCGACGAGGCGAGCCCGAGGTTGGTGAGTGCCGACGGCCGCAGATTTTCAATGACGCGGCGTTTCATCGCGATGCCTTCGTTCAGGCGGTAGTTTGCCTGTTCAAGACGTTCGACGATGACCGGGTCATGAGCCACCTTGACCCGAATCCGCGCCAGATCGAGCTTCACCGCCGTCAGCAGGCCGCCAAGTTCGTCGTGCAACTCGCGGGCCAGGCTGGCCTTCTCGTCTTCCCGCGCGGTCTGCAGGTGCATCGAGAGCTCGCGCAATTCAGAGGTGCGCAGGCTCACCTCGGTTTCGAGTTCGGCGGC
>JAYSXE010000292.1:0-13106 GCA_043717565.1 Burkholderiales bacterium
GACCTGCGCACCAAGCGCATCGCGCTGGACACCCTGGTGGGCCGCAGCGGCGTGGTGCCCAAGCCCCTGCTGACGCCCGTGCGGCTGCCGCCCGTGGCCAGGGCGTCTTGCGCGGCCAGCACGTCGAAGTAAGCCTGCGACACGCGCACGATCAGGTCTTGTTCGGCGGCGTCCAGGTCGGCTTGCGCCAGCGTCAGGCTCTTGCGCGACTGCTCGATGGTGACGGCGTTGGCGCGGTTGAAGATGGGGTACTTGCCAGTGACTTCGCCGCGCAGGTTGTGCGTGCTCTTGGCGCTGGTGCTGGGCGGGTCGGTCTGCGCGGTGCCGGCGTCAACCCGCACGCCTGCGCTGGGGCGGGCAAGTGCTTCGGTCTGGGCCACGCGGTATTGCACCGAATCGGCGTTGGCGCGTGCGGCCAGGTAGATGCCGTCGAAGCCGCGCGCGGCTTCATACAGTTCCTGCAGGCTTTGGGCACTGGCCAAGGCCGGCACGGTGGCCGCGATAACCGCGGCGCACAGGGCCAGCGCCTTGAAGGGTGCCACCAGGCGGTTGGTTCGGGGGGTGAGGGTTGATCGCATGCGGTGTCCCAGGCAAGAGAAGTAGGTGCTGTGGTCGGCGGGCCGACGCGGTTTGCAGAAGAAGGTGGGCAGGGCGGAGATTCGATCAATATCGACGGCTGTCGATCAATAGCGCGGCACGCCCGGGTCCACCTGCGTGGACCAGGCATCGATGCCGCCAGTGAGGTTATAGGCGCGGCCGTAGCCCTGGCGTTCCAGGAATGCGACGACCTGCGCGCTGCGCACCCCGTGGTGGCAGATACAGACGACGGGCTGCGCGGGGTCGATGTCGTGCAGCCGGCCCGGCACCTGCTGCATGGGAATGCTCAACGCGCGGGCGCCGGCTAGGTTCAGCTGGCACAGCTGCAATTCCCAGTCTTCGCGCACGTCCAGCAGCTGGGCCTGGGGCTCAGACTGCACGAAGGCACTCAGTTCGGTGGGCTGCAGGCTGTGCATGGGCCTTCAGAAGCTGAAACGCGACGGCTCGGCAAAGCCTTCCAGCCGCGGCACCACGGTGTCGAACAGGTCGGCCTGGCTGAAGGCGCTGCCCGCGGCGGTGCGGGTGAACAGGCGCGCGCGCATCACCGGCTCATCGCCCACGATGGCCACCAGGCGGCCGCCGGGCTTGAGCTGTTGCAGCAGCGCGTCGGGCACCTCGGCCACCGAACCCGACAGCACGATGGCGTCAAACGGGCCTTCAGCCGGCAGGCCCTTCGCGCCGTTGGCGACGCTGACATCGAGCACGGTGACGTTATCGACACCGCTGTTGAGCAGGTTGCTGCGCGCCGTGGCGGCCAGTTCGGGCCGGCATTCCAGGCTGACGACCTGCTGCGCGCGGTGCGCCAGCAGCGCGGCCATGAAGCCCGAGCCGGTGCCGATTTCAAGCACCCGTTCGTGGTGCTGCAACTGCAGTTCCTGCAGCAGCCGCGCTTCCACCTTGGGTTCCAGCATGCAGGCACCCGGGGCCTGTGCGGCGGCGGTTCCCTGCAGCAGCGGTACCTGGGTGTCGACAAAGGCCAGCGCACGCAGGGCCGGTGGCAGGAAGTCTTCGCGCCGCACGCGTGCCAGCAGCGCCAGCACGCCCGGGTCCAGCACCTCCCAGGGGCGGATCTGCTGTTCGATCATGTTGAAGCGGGCGATTTCGGTGTTCATGGCGGTTCTGGCAGGCAGCAGGGGGTGAAACATTGATTTTAGGGTTCGACCTTGTTGCCAGATGACAAGGCCACCGCACCGTTGGCCGCCGGCCGGCGGCGCAGTCTTCTGCCTGCCCAGGTCTTCAGGTCGTCCAGCCAACAGTAGATCACCGGTACCACCACCAGGGTCAGCAGAGAAGAAGTGATAACGCCGCCTATTACGGCCTGCCCCATGGGCGCGCGTTGCTCAGAGCCTTCAGACAGCGCAAAGGCCAGCGGCACCATGCCGAACACCATGGCCAGCGTGGTCATCAGAATGGGCCGCAACCGCACCTTGGCGGCCTCCAGCAGCGCGGCGTTGCGCTCCATGCCGGCTTCGCGGGCGCGGATGGCGAAGTCCACCAGCAGGATGGCGTTTTTCGTCACCAGTCCCATCAGCATGACGATGCCGATGACCGAGAACATGTTCAGCGAAGACCTGAAGGCCAGCAGCGCGCCCACCACGCCAATCAGCGTCAGCGGCAGTGCGCTCATCAGCGCCAGCGGCTGCAGGAAGCTCTTGAACTGGCTGGCCAGGATCATGTAGATGAACACCACGGCCAGCGCCAGCGCAGCCAGCGCGTAGCTGAAGGATTCCTGCATGTTCTTGGTGCTGCCGCCAAAGCTGTAGCGGTAGCCCGGCGGCCAGGCGATGCTGTCCAGCATGGCGCGGATGTCGGTGCTGACCTCGCCGCTGCTGCGGCCCAGCGCGTTGGCGTCGATGTTGATCTCGCGGTTCAGGTCGCGGCGGTTGATCTGGTTGGCGCCGGTGCTGGCGCGCACATCAGCCACTTGCGACAGGCGCACCACGCGCGCGGTGCCGTCGGCGTTGCTGCCCACCACCAGCGGCAGGCTGGCCAGGTCTTCGGGCGTGGTGCGGTTGCGCGCGTCGAGTCGCAGGCGCACGTCATAGCTCTCGCCGTCGGCCGCGCGCCAGTTGCCGGTGGACACCCCGGCCACCAGCGTGCGCAGCGTGCTGCCCAGGCTGCCCACGCCCAGCCCCAGGTCGGCGGCGGCTTCGCGCTTGATGTCCACGGCGATGGTGGGCTTGTCGGGCTTCAGCGTGCTGTCCAGGTCCACCAGGCCGTTGATGGTGGCCATGCGCGGCATGATCTGACGCCACAGCCGTTCCAGTTCGGCCAGGTCGGGGCCCTGCACCGAGAAGCTGATGCTCTTGCTGCCGCCCAGGTCGGGCACGCCAATGTTGGTGATGGTGACGCCGGGAATGCGCGCCAGCTTCTCGCGCATCGGTTCCACCAGGTCGGTCAGGCTGCGCTGGCGTTCGTTGCGGTCCACCAGGCGCACGTAGACGGCGATCTGGTTCTTGCCCTGTGCAAAGCCGCTGTTGATGGTGACCACCGTGTGGCGCACCTCGGGCAGTTCGCGCAGCGCCGCGTCCACCTGGCGGGCGCGCATCTCGCTGACTTCCAGCGACGAGCCCACGGGGGTGTACAGGTTGACCTGCGTTTCCGAGAAGTCGGCCTTGGGCAGGAATTCCTTGCCCAGCGACCCCAGCAGCACGATGGCCAGCACGAAGGTGCCCAGCGCCACCAGCACGGTCTTCACCTGGTGCACCAGCGACCACGCCAGCAGGCGCTGGTACACCCGCGCCAACCATTCGCTGAAGTCGTCGAACCAGCCCGTCACGCGGCCCAGTGTCTTGTCATACAGCGTCACGCGCGGCAGCCGGTTGCCGGCGGCGTCGCGGCCGTGGCCTTTTTCGGCGGCGGGGTCGTGCCAGACGCTGGACATCATGGGGTCGAGCGTGAAGCTGACAAACATGCTGATCAGCACCGCGGCCACGATGGTGATGCCGAATTCGTGGAAGAACTTGCCCACGATGCCGCCCATGAAGCCGATGGGCAGAAACACCGCCACAATGGACAGCGTGGTGGCCAGCACCGCCAGGCCGATTTCCTCGGTGCCCTGCAGCGCCGCGTCGCGCGGGCTCTTGCCCATCTGCACGTGGCGCACGATGTTTTCGCGCACCACGATGGCGTCGTCGATCAACAGGCCCACGCACAGGCTCAACGCCATCAGCGTGATGGTGTTGATGGTGAAGCCGAAGGCGTACATGAACAGGAAGGTGCCGATCAGCGCGATGGGCAGCGTCAGGCCGGTGATGACGGTGCTGCGCCAGGAATTCAAGAACAGGAACACGATCAGCACCGTCAGCGCCGCGCCTTCGATCAGCGTGCGCTTGACGTTGGCCACCGACACGCGGATGGAGCGCGAGTTGTCACGGTTGACCTCGGTGCGCATGTTGGCGGGCGTCACCGCCTGCGCGCCTTGCAGTGCCGCGCGCAGGCCGTCCACCACCGCGATGGTGTTTTCACCCTGGCTCTTCTGCACGCTGAGCAGCACCGTGCGCTGACCGTTGAAAAGGGCCAGGCTTTCCAGTTCCTGCGGCCCGTCTTCGATGGTGGCCACCTGGCGCAGCCGCACCAGCTGGCCACCGGCCTTGCGCGCCACCACGATGTCGGCAAAGTCCTGCGGCGTCTTCAGCCGCGCGTTGATCTGCACCACACGTTCCTGTTCGCGCGAACGTATGGCGCCCAGCGGCAGTTCCTGGTTTTCGCTGCGCAGCGCGGCGGCCACCTGTTCGGTGGTCAGGCCGTTGGCTTCCATTGCCGCCGGCCGCAGCCAGACGTTGATCTGCCGGTTCACGCCACCGATGACGGTGACAGCGCCCACGCCGCGCACATTCTCCAGACGCTTTTGCAGCACCTGCGTGGCCCAGGTGGTCAGTTCCTGCGCCGAAGGTGCCGTGCTGCCGGCAGGGGTCTTGTCGTTGGCCAGCACGGCGACGTTGAACACCGGCTGCGCAGCGGGGTCGAAGCGCGTGATGCGCGGGTCTTTCACCTCGTCGCGCAGCAGCGGCTTGATGAACGACACCTTTTCTCGCACGTCGTCGGACGCCTTGCGGCCGTCAACGTCGAGATTGAATTCAACGATGACGACCGACGCACCTTCGTACGACCGCGAATACAGGCTGCTGATGCCGGCCACCGTGTTGACGGCTTCCTCGATCTTCTTGGTGACCTCGGCCTCGACGATTTCGGGGCTGGCGCCGGGGTAGTCGGTGGTGATGACGACGGTGGGGAAGTCGATGTTCGGAAACTGGTCCAGCGACAGGCGCTGGTAGCTGAAGACCCCCAGCACCACGAAGGCCAGCATGACCATCACGGCCATCACCGGGTTCTGGATGGAAACGCGTGTGAACCACATAGGGGCTCAGCGCGAGGCGGGGTTGGCGGGGGGTGTTGCGGGCGGCGGTGCCGGCAGCGGTGCCGCGGCCTGCGTGCCCTGCAGGTGAAGGCGCGTGCCGTCACGCAACGCGCCCACGGTGCCGCGCAGCACCACATCGCCTTCGGCCAGGCCGCTGGCCACTTCCAGCACCGCTTCTTCAGTGGCGCCTGCGGCCTTGGCCGTGCCGCGCAGGCCAGTGGTGACACGCTTTTGGCGGGCGGTGCCGTCCTGAAGCACCACCACGTAGGGCTGAGCCTGGTCGAAGCGCACGGCCGATGCCGGCACCACCAGCGCCTTCTTGCGCTGCAGTTCAATGGTGGCGCGCGCAAACAGGCCCTGGCGCAGCGTGGGCGCTGCGTCCAGCGTCAGGTAGGCCAGCACGCTGCGGGTGCCGGTCTGCGCGCTGGGGTTGATGCGCACCACCTTGGCCGCCACCGGCTGGGCCAGGCCGTCCACCTGCACGCTGGCCACCTGGCCCACGCGCAGTGCCACCACGTCTTCCGGGGGCACGGCGGCTTCCAGCTCCAGCCGGCTCGGGTCGACGATTTCCACGATGCGGGCGTCCAGCGCCACGCGTTCACCCGGCTGCACGAAGCGCTGCGCAATCAGGCCCGAGATGGGAGCCAGCACACGCGTGTCGCGCGCCGCCTTGCGCGCCAGTTCGGCCGCCGCGCGGGCTGCCTGCAGCGTGGCGTTGGCGCCCGCCATGGTGCTGTTGGAAGTGTCCAGCGCGTTGCGCGAAATGAAGCCCTGGTTCACCAGCGCCTTGTTGTTTTCCAGCGTGCGCTGCGCAATGTCCAGCTGCGTCTGGGCGGCCGTGGCCTGCTCTTCGGCCTGGCGCACACGCAAGTCGAATTCGGTGCTGTCCAGCACCCCCAGCAGCTGGCCGGCCTGCACGCTTTCGCCTTCGCGCACGTTCAGGCTTTTCAGTTCTGCGGCCACCTTGGCTTTCACCACGGCGCTGTTCACGGCCCTCAGGCTGCCGTTCACCGACAACGGCGCGCCCAGTTCGGCGTAGGCTGCGCGCGCCACGTCGCCCGCGGCCAGTTCGATCACCGGTTCGGCCGCCGGCCCGCTGGCCTTGCCGCTGCCCGTCGCCGAGGGCTTGGTGGCCGTGGTGGCACCGGGGGCGCTGTGCGCTGCGGCGGTTGCGCGGTGCTGCAGGTAACTGCGGCCCGCAAAGGCCGCAGCGGCCAGCAGCACGGCGGCCAGCAACAGCCTCAGCCCTGGGCGTTTTGAAATCATGGGGTCCTTGGTTTTGGGGCGGTGCCCGCAGGGGTGGCCAGGGCGGCGCGTTCGTGCCGCACTTCCAGCCCCCGCAGCACCAGGTCGAGGTGGGTGCGCAGCATGCTGGTGGGCTCGACTTCCACGCCGCCGTGCACCGGGCAGCAACCGAATGAATGGCGGTGCAGGGCCATGAAGATCAGCGGTGCAATCAACGCATGTGCCACTTCGTGCAGGGGCAGGGCACGGAACTCGCCCTGGTCCACGCCGCGCTGCAGCGCGGTTGAAAACAGGCGGTCGGCCGGCACGATCACCTCGTCGGTATAGAACTGCGCCAGTTCCGGAAAGTTGCGCACCTCGGCCAGCACCACCTTGTGGATGCCGGCCACTTCGGTGTTGCCCACGCGCTCCCACCAGGCGTTCATCAGGAAGCTCAGCAGGTCGGCGCTGCTGCCCGTGAAGGTTTCCGCAACTTGCTGGCCTTCTTCGATCAGGCTGCTGAGGTTCTGGCGCACGACGGCCTTGAACAGCTCTTCCTTGCTGGGGTAGTACAGGTACAGCGTGCCTTTGGACACACCGGCCTGTTGTGCCACCTCTTCGATGCGCGTGGCAGCGAAGCCCTTTTCCACAAACAACAAAAGCGCTGCGGCCAAGAGCTCTTGCGGGCGCGCCTCTTTTCGGCGCTTGCGCTGCTGCTTGGAAACCTGCGCCTCGGGGCTGCTTTTTTCTTGTGGCATGTTACTGACTGATCGGTCATTAATGTACCTGGGCTTCCTGTGGGGGTCAACCCAACACAACTGATGGCGGCAGGGTGGAACATTTCGCTGGCGTCACGCCCCAACACCCCTACACAACCCCAGGACTTTCCGGTGGTGGTCGGTGGACCTGCCATCTACGTGAAGAACACCGTGACAGGCACGCTGAGACAGGTAACACCCCCAGTGTCCAGTTTGCCCACCACGGGCGGTTTTCAGTTTGCCGGAATTTCAGACGACGGCAGCCGGGTAGCCTTTGTTGCGCTGCCCTCAGGCACCTACTTGGGCGGTTAGGAAACGCGTGCCAACGGCCCTGCGCGCATGTTCGTGGCCGACCTCAGCAACCCTGCGGCGGTACGCCACATCAACCTGGAGTCCCAGGTTCGCCAGAGCTTGAGCCAGACCAGCATTTATGGCGACGTTTTGTTGTCGCCCGATGGTCGCCACCTGGCCTGCCAACGGCAGCACGGTGGCTTTCTCGAACGATGGCTGAAACCTGGTGGGCACCAACCGCAACTTCGAACTGCGTACCTGTGCCAAAACGGTGGCCATAGCGCCAGTGGCGACAACGGCCCGCTGACGAGGCGGGCTGTTGAGAGGGGCTGCGGCGGCGGGCCGGCTACCATGCCGGCTCGTCGCGTTGAAGCCCCGCCACCATGGTCCCTGCTGCTGAAAAGCCCAAGTCCACAGCCCTGCGCCCGCTGGCCCCCGTGGCCAGCCCACACCAGCAGGCGGGCGCGCGCCGTTTGTGCCTGGCCCACCTGGCCCACCTGGCATGCCTGGCCGGGGTGGCCACGGCCGGGCTGGCTTTGGCAGGCTGTGGCCATGTGGGTGCACCTTCCCGCATCACCTTGGATGAAGCCGAGCTGCAGCGCCAGTTGACGGCGAAATTCCCGCTTGAACAGCGGCTGCTGGAGCTGTTTGAAGTGCGCGCCAGTTCGCCGCAGTTGCGCCTGCTGCCCACGCGCAACCGGCTGGCTGCCGTGCTGGACCTGCAGGCCCGCGAGCGCATCCTGGCCACCCGCATCCAGGGCCGGCTGAACTTCGAATCGGCCTTGCGCTGGGACGCCGGCGAGCAGGCGGTGCGCCTGGACCAGGTGCGGGTGCTGGACTTTGCGCTGGACGCACCGCTGGGCCCCATCGCACCGCCACCACCCGGCAGCGTGGCCACAGCCACCACCACCACCGCGGCTGCTGCAGACACCGGGCGCCGCACGGCCGGCGAGCGGGTGGCCGCTGCGCTGGCAGAGCGCGTGCTCGAAGGCCTGGTGCTGTACCGCCTGCCGCCTGAAAAGCAGTTGCAGCTGGCCCAGGCCGGCGTGCGGCCTGCAGCATTGAACATCACCCGCAGTGGGTTGGAAATCACGTTCGAGCCGCAACCGAAATAGGCGCCGGGCCGGCTGACGGGTTGTGGTGCCCAGGCGGCCCCTATCATTCCGCGCTGCGCCGCCGCCTGAAGCGGCGCTTTTTTTGCCGAAAGCGCACCGTGGACCCCATCTTGCTTCTGAAGGCCGCCATCATGGGCGTGGTGGAAGGGCTCACCGAGTTCCTGCCCATCTCGTCCACCGGTCATCTGATCCTGGCGGCTTCGCTGCTGAATTTCACCGGCGAGAAGATCAAGGTCTTCGAGATCGCCATCCAGACCGGCGCGATGTTTGCCGTGATCTGGGAATACCGCGAACGGCTGAAGCGCACGGTCACCGGAATCCGGCACGACCCGGTGGCGCAGCGTTTTGCGCGCAACGTGCTGGTGGCCTTCATCCCCGCCGTGGTGCTGGGGCTGACGCTGGGCAAGCTGGTGAAGGAAAAGCTGTTTCACCCGGTGCCGGTGGCCACGGCCTTCATCGTTGGTGGCTTGATCATCTTGTGGGTGGAAGCACGGCACCGGCGCTTGTATGGCGAAGCCGACTTGCAGGGCACGCGCCGTGCGCGGGTGGAGACGGTTGACGACATGTCGGCACTGGACGCGCTGAAGGTGGGCCTGGTGCAATGCCTGGCGTTGATCCCCGGCACCAGCCGTTCGGGCTCCACCATCATCGGCGCCATGCTGTTCGGTTTCTCGCGCAAGTGCGCTACCGAATTCAGCTTCTACCTGGGCATTCCCACGCTGATGGGTGCCGGCGCCTATTCGGTGCTGAAAAACCGCGAACTGCTGTCCGTGGCCGACCTGCCGATGTTTGCCGTGGGCTTGGTGTTCGCGTTTTTCAGCGCGCTGCTGTGCATACGCTGGCTGATCCGCTACGTGTCCACGCACGACTTCACGGCCTTTGCCTGGTACCGCATCGTGTTTGGCGGGCTGGTGCTGCTGACCGCCTACCTGGGGCTGGTGGACTGGAAGGCTTGATGCGCCACGGCCAGCGGACCTGACCGCTGCCGCTGCCTGCGCCGCGCCTGGTGCGGCGCCTCGGATCAGCGGTCGGGCGTGGCGCCAGCCGGCTGGCGCTTGAAAAGCAGGTCCCACACGCCGTGCCCCAGGCGCTGTCCGCGCGCTTCAAATTTGGTCAGCGGCCGGTGGTCGGGCCGTGGTGCATAGCCTGCAGTGCCCGCCGTGTTGGCCAGCATCGGCTCGGCGCCCAGCACGTCCAGCATCTGCTCTGCATAGGGCTGCCAGTCGGTGGCGCAATGCAGCAGGCCGCCAGGTTCCAGGCGGCTGGCCAGCAGTTGCACCAAAGGCGGCTGAATCAACCGACGCTTGTGGTGGCGCTTCTTGTGCCAGGGGTCGGGAAACCAGATGTGGATGCCGGCCAGGCTGGCCGCACCCAGCATGTGGGTCAGTACCTCCACCGCGTCGTGCTGCACGATGCGGATGTTCTGCAACTGCCGTTCGCCCACCAGCTTTAGCAGCGCGCCGACGCCGGGTGGGTGCACTTCCACGCCCAGGAAGTCGGTCTGCGGCTGCGCGGCCGCCAACTCGGCCGTGGCCTGGCCCATGCCGAAACCGACTTCCAGCACCAGCGGCGCGGTGCGGCCGAAGGCGGCGTGTGTGTCCAGCGGCGCGGCGCTGTAGGGCAGCACAAAGCGCGGCCCCAGTTCCAGCAGTGCGCGCTGCTGGCCGCTGCCGCTGCGGCCGGCGCGCAGCACGAAGCTCTTGATCGGGCGGTGCGCGGCGGGCGGCGTGGTGGGATCGGGGGTCTCGACGGTCATGGACAGGGGTGGTGCAGGGGCAGTGAACAGCAAAGATATTCTGAACCAGCGCCACAATGAAGGCCGCACCCACTTCAGTTGCACCCGCCCGCCAGCCACACCCATGAAACCCTTGCTCGCCACCGCTTTGCTGGCCCTTGCCGTTGCCGGCTTGCTGCCTTCAACGCCCGCCCAGGCCCAGAAACGCACCCTGGTGCTGTCCACCTATGGCCTGAATGCCGACCTGTTCAAGAAACACGTCTACGAACCCTTCAGCCAGCGCTGCAACTGCGAACTGGTGCTGGAAACCGGCTTGGCCGGCGAGCGCCTGGCCAAGCTGGAAGCCCGCAAGGCCAACCCCAACGTGGACGTGGTGCAGGTCACCGACTTCCTGGCGCTGGAAGCTTCGAACAAAGGGCTGCTGCAGCCCATCGACCACGCGCAACTGAAGAACCTGAACCAGATCTACGACTTCGCGCGCGACCCGCTGCGCAACCGCGAAGCCATCGCCTACACGCTGTATTCGGTGGGCCTGGTGGTGCGCACCGACAAGCCCAGCGCCGCCATCAGCAGCTGGAAAGACCTTTCCAAGCCTGAACTGAAGGGCCGCGTGATGCTGGCCAACATCACCGGCAACCAGGGCCTGGCGCAGCTGTTCATGATGGACCGTGCGCACGGCGGCTTTGCCGGCGACATGGCCACCGGCTTTGCCAAGCTGGCCGAACTGAAACCCAACGTGGTGACTTACTACGCCCAGTCGGCACAGATGACGGCGCTGTTTGCGCAGGACGAAGCCTGGGTGGCGCCGGTGGGCCGCTTCGGTTGGCTGAATCTGAAAAAGACCGGCAAGCCGCTGGCCTGGGTGGTGCCCAAGGAAGGGCAGGTGGGCATGATGAACACCATCAGCATCGTCAAGGGCAGCAAGAACGCCGACCTGGCGCACCAGCTGATCGACTTCTGGCTCAGCAAGGACGTGCAGCTCGCGCTGGCCAACGACCTGGCCGATTCACCCGTGAACCGCGACATCAAGCCCAAGCCCGAGGCGGCAGACTCCCTGACCTGGGGCAAGGCGCAGATCGATTCGCTGGTGTTCATGAAGCCCGAAGCCGTGCTGCGCGACCGCGCCACCTGGGTGGCGCAGTGGAACCGGACGATGGCGGCCAGGTAGATGGCCCTGGCCGGTGTCCTCGTGCAGACGCCGCGGCTGACGCTGCGGCCGGTGGAGGCGGCCGACCTGGCTGCCCTGCACAAAGTCAACGGCGACGATGAGGTGACGCGCTTCCTGCCGTACCAGACCTGGACGACGCCCGAGCACGGCATCGACTGGCTGGCGCGCATGCGGGCCCTGGCGCAGGCGGGTTCTGCCGTGCAACTGGTGCTGGAACTGCGGGCGCCAGCGCAGCCGCTGGTCGTCGGCACCGCGTTGCTGTTCAAGCTGGACGAAGCCAGCCGCCGCGCTGAATTGGGCTACGTGCTGGGCCGCGCGCACTGGCGCCAGGGCCTGATGCGCGAGGCGTTGCACGGCCTGTGCGCGCATGCGCTGGGTACCCTGCAGCTGCGCCGCATCGAAGCCGAGGTGAACCCGAACAACCAGCCTTCGTGCGCGCTGCTGGAACAGCTGGGTTTTGTCCACGAAGGCACCGCCCGCCAGCGTTGGTGCGCCAAAGGGCAGGTCTACGACACCCGGCTGTACGGCCTGCTGGCCAGCGACTGGCCTGTCCACACTTCGGCCCACACTCCGGGCGCTGCGCGGTGATGCAGTCGCGCCCCGCGTCGGCCGTCGATTGGCGCCTGCTGCTGCCTGCGCTGGCTTTTGTGTCGCTGTTTTTCCTGTTGCCCGTGCTGGCCCTGCTTGCGGGCGCCTTTCGCGTGGAAGGCGGCTGGGGCCTGTCGAACTTCACCGCCTTTTTTGCCGAGCCGCTGCACCAGCAGGTGTACGGGCGCACGTTGCGCCTGGCGCTGTTGGCCACGCTGGTCAGCGCCGTTGTCTGTTACCCCGCCGCGATGGCCATGGTGAAGGTGGCGCCGCCCTGGCGCGGCTTGCTGACCGCGCTGGTCATCCTGCCGCTGATGGTGAGCCCGATTGCGCGCACCTATGCCTGGATCGTGCTGCTGGGCCGCAACGGCATGGCCAACACGCTGCTGGTGGGCAGCGGCGTGGTCGACGAACCGGTGACGCTGCTGTTCACCGAAGGCGCCGTCTTCGTGGGCCTGCTTCAGCTGATGATGCCGCTGATGCTGGTGTCGCTGGTGTCGGCTTTGGAAAACGTGGGCACTGACGTATTGGCCGCCGCGCAGACGCTGGGCGCCAACCGCTGGCAGACCTTCTGGCGCGTCACGCTGCCGCTGACGCAAGAGGGCCTGATCATCGGCGGCACGCTGGTCTTCACCGGCTGCGTCACCGCCTACATCACGCCGGCGCTGCTGGGCGGGCCCAAGGTGCTGATGCTGGAGACGCTGCTGTACCAGAAGGTCAACATGGGTGGCGACCTGCCCGCGGCCAGCGTGATTGCGGTGCTGCTGCTGGCCACCACGGTGGCCGTGAACCAGGTGCTGCGGCGCGTGGGTCGGGCACGTGCTTCGCGGCCTTCGGCGCCGGTGGCCGGCACGGCTGCGGCCAAGGCGGGGGCCTGATGCGCCCTTCCCGCGCCGCGCTGGCCATGCTGCTGCTGGCCCTGCTGTTCCTGGTGGGGCCTTTTGCGGTGGTCTTCATCGCCGGCTTTTCAGGCGACGAGACGCTGCAATTCCCGCCCAAAACGTGGTCGCTGCGCTGGATGGCGCATGTCTTCACGGTGGATTCGTTCCAGCGCAGTTTTGTCACCAGCATCGCCGTGGGCCTGGGCAGCACGGTGGGCGCGCTGGCGCTGGGCGTGCCGGTGGCCTACGCGCTGAGCCGCCACCCTGTGCCGGGTCAGGAAGTGGTGCGTTCGCTGCTGACGCTGCCGCTCATCGTGCCCGGCATCATCGTCGGCCTGGCGCTGCTGAACCACATGGTGCTGCTGTACAACCTGCCGGTGCTGGCCAGC
>JAYSXE010000293.1:0-13101 GCA_043717565.1 Burkholderiales bacterium
GCACCACCGGTCGCTCGGCGGTGAAGGCCTGCCACAGCACGCCCTGGACGATGTAGTTGCGGATGTCCTTGATGCGCTCGGAGTTGTCGATGCCGGCCAGTTGGCTGTCGCGCAAGCGGCTCACCGCGTCGTATTCGTAGAGCCCCTGCTGGGCCTTGGTGGTGCTCTTGATATGCCATTGCAGCAAGGGCAGTTGCACGGCGCTGGCGACTTCTTCGGCCAACATCGTCTTGCCGGTGCCGGGTTCGCCCTTGATGAGCAGGGGCCGTTTCAGGGTGGCCGCTGCGTTGACTGCCAGCATCAGGTCCTGCGTGGCAATGTATTGGTCTGAACCTTTGAATTTCATGGCTTTCCAGCGCTTTACAGCAACGGTTGAACGGCTCGTGGCAGTATAAGGTCCGCCCTATAATCGAGTGTTTGATCCAACACCCCGTTCCAACCCGGCGCACCTGCGCGACACCGCACCACTTCCCATGATGAAGAGCAAAGCAATCACCGTTCTGCTGGCCCTGGCCGGCGCATTCACGGCTGTGCAGGCGCAAGACGCGGCGGCTGGCAAGGAAAAAGCCGCCATGTGCATCGGCTGCCACGGCATCGTGGGCTACCAGGCCAGCTTCCCCGAGGTGTACAAGGTGCCGATGATCTCGGGCCAGAACGCCAAGTACATGGTGGCCGCGCTCACCGCCTACAAGAAGGGCGACCGCAAGCACCCCACGATGCGCGGCATCGCCACCACGCTGACCGACAAGGACATGGCCGACTTGACCGCGTACTACGAAGGCCACAAGGGCACTTCGGTGAAGACCGTGGCCGACACCGCGCCCCCCGCCGATGCCGAAGTGGCGGCCCTGCTGACCAAGGGTGCCTGCGCTTCCTGCCACGGGGCCAACTACAACAAGCCCATCGACGGCACCTATCCCAAGCTGGCCGGCCAGCACGCCGACTTCCTGTACGCGTCTTTGCGCGCTTACGGCACCGAAGGCAAGCAGCACGTGGGCCGCGCCAACGCCATCATGGGCGCGCAGGTCAAGGCCTACAAGGCCAGCGAACTGAAGACCATCTCGAAGTACCTGTCCACGCTGCCCGGCGACTTGGCCGTGGTGCCGCAGTCGAAGTTCCGCTGACGCCACCGCGGCGCCGCGCTGGCGCACTGCACACCAGGCCGCCCGGGCAACCCGGCGGCCTTTTCTTTGTTTCCAGACCGCGGTTCAAGCGGGCTTGGACGGCCGGCCCAGCAGCGCCCCCACCGCGCCGGTGGCCAGCGCCGTGCCGGCCAGGATGACGGCGCAGCCCACCGCCATCGTGACCGTGGGTTGCTCGGCCAGCACCAGCCAGCCCCAGCCCATGGCAAATGCAGGTATCAAAAACGTCACGGCAATCGTCTTGGCCGGCCCCACCTGTGCGATGAGCCTGAAGTACAGCAGGTAGGCCCAGCCGGTGCACGCCACGGCCAGCACCGCAGCGCTGGCCCAGGCGCGTGCGCTGGGTTGCTGCACCGGCCACCACCACCAGGCCGGCAGCGCCAGCACCAGCGCCGCGCCCAGCTGGCTGCCGGTGGCCACGGCCAGCGCCGGCACCCCTGCCAGGCGCTGGCGTGAATAGTTGGCGGCCACGCCGTACAGCAGCGGCGCCAGCACGCAGGCCGCAACGCCCAGGGCCGGGCTGATGCCGGCGCTGCCCACCTGGAAGTCGGCCTTGCCCCAGGCCAGGCCGGCCACACCCGCCAAGCCGGTCACCAGGCCCAGGACACGGGTGGGTGAGAGCTTTTCGCCCAGCCACCACCAGGCGATCAGGGCGCCCCAGATTGGCGCGGTGGCGTTGAAGATGGACATCAGCCCGGCCGTTAGCACGCTGGCGGCCACCACGAACAACGTGAATGGCAGCGCCGAATTCACCACGCCCACCAGCAGCATCGGCCGCCAGTGCTGGCGCAAGGCCGGGCCGTCGCCGCGCCACAGCAGCAGCGGCAGCAGCAGCAGGCCGGCACCCGCCACGCGCACAAAAACCAGGGCCACGGCGCTGAATTCAGGCGCGCTCACGCGCATCAGCAGGAACGACGCGCCCCACAGGGCGGCCAGCAGCAGCAGGTCGGCGGTCTGGCGAGCGTTCACGCAGGCGCACCGGTGTGCAGGTCCAGCGAAGCCTGCGCCCAGGCGCCTTCCAGCTTCAGCAGTGCCTGTTTGCGGTGCAGGCCGCCGGCATAGCCCGTCAGGCTGCCGTCTTTCCCCACCACGCGGTGGCAGGGCACGATGATGCCCAGCGGGTTGCGACCCACCGCGGCGCCCACGGCGCGGGCCGCCGTGGGCCGGCCCAGCTGTTGCGCCAGCTGGCCATAGGTGCCGAGCTGCCCGTGGGGAATGTGCAGCAGTGCCTGCCACACCTGCTGCTGGAACGGCGTGCCCTGCGGCGCCAGCGCCACGGTGAACATCTGCAGCTGGCCTGCAAAGTAACGCTGCAGTTCAGCGGCAGCCAGCGCCAGCCACGGCTGGCCGGGTTGGTCGGGCGCCTGCAGGTCGCCCGGGTGGTGTTTCTGGTCGTCGAACCAGACCCCGGCCAGGCCCGTGTCGGTGGCGGCCAGCGTCAGCGGGCCCAGCGGCGACGGCATGCGGCAGCTGGCCAGCAGGGGTGGGTGGTGGTGGGTCTTCACGTTCCGGTCTCCAGGTGGTGCCACAGGCGCGCGACGGCGTAGCCCCGCCACGGGCGCCAGGTCTCGGCCATGCTTTCAATCTGCCGGGCGTTGCGGCTGCCCAGTGCATTCATCAGGCCGATGTCGCTGGCCGGCCAGGCGTCGGGCCAGGCCAGCACGCGCAGGGCCACCACCTGGGCCGTCCATTCACCCACGCCGGGCAGCGCGCGCAGGGCGTCCAGGGTGCTTGCCAGCGGTGCGCTGCCGTCCAGCACGACATGCCCGTGGTACACGGCGCGCGCCAGCGCCTGCAGCGCGCCCACGCGCTGGCGCACGATGCCCAGTTCGCCCACGCTGGCGGCTTCGGCGGCGGCCAGCGTGGCGGCTGTAGGAAACAGCCGGTTCAGGTCGGGGAAGGGCGTTTCGATGGGCGTGCCAAAGCGTTGCAGCAGCCGCTGCACCAGCGTGCGTGCGGCCTTCACGGTGACCTGCTGGCCCAGGATGACGCGCACGGCGGTTTCGAAGCCGTCCATGCAGCCGGGCATGCGCGTGCCGGGCACCCAGGGCACGGGCAGGCGCTGCAGCACGTCGTCGCTGAGCCCGGGCTCGGCGTCCAGGTCCAGCCACTGCCGCACCTGCTGCATCACCGTGCCGGTGGCCGGCTGCAGGCTGCTGCTCAGTTCCAGGTGCACTTCGTGGCGTTCGGGCACAAAGCGCGCCACCAGCCAGCCCGCCAGCAGCTGCCCGTGGTGCGGCCACTGCAAGGTGCGCCGCAAGCTCAGCCCTTCCACCGCTTCCACGCCAGCCATGGCGCGTTGTGCAAAGAAGGCCAACAGCGCCGCGCTGTCCATGGGCGGGCGGTAGGCCAGGCGCAGGGCCTGCGGGCGCAGGGCGCGCCGCGCCGATGCAGTCGTCTGCGGCTGCAGCCGGCGCAGCTGCGTCGGGTTCAGGCGGTACTGTTCCAGGAAAGCGGCATTGAAGCGGCGCAGGCTGCCAAAGCCGCAGTTCATGGCCACCTGCGTGATGGTTTGCGGCGTGTCGGTCAGCAGTTGCTTGGCCAGCAGCAGGCGGTGCGTGTTCAGGTAGCCCACGGGTGTGACGCCGTGCGTGGCCAAAAAGATGCGCCGCAGGTGGCGGTCGGTAACGCCCAGGCGCGCCGCGAGGTCGGCCATGGACAGCGGTGTGCCCGCCTGCAGCGCGCGTTCGATGCAACGCGCCGCAGCGTCGGCGAGTGCGCGTGACGAATCCATCTGCGACAGGCCGGGTGCAATCTCGGGCCTGCACTTCAGGCACGGGCGAAAGCGCGCCGCCTCGGCCAGCGCCCGGGTGCTGAAGAAGCGGCAGTTCTCGGGCCGCGGCAGCCGCACCCGGCACACCGGCCGGCAGTAGACGCCGGTGCTGGTGACGCCCACGAACAGCCGGCCGTCGAACCGTGCGTCGCGCGCCTGGATGACTTTGTACGATGCGCCGTGGTCAAGTTCCATGGGCTCGATGGTAGGCGCATGGTGAGCCGCGACTGGCCGTTTTCGGACCTGTGGTTCTGCGGCTGTTGCTTGCTGACCCCGGCCCGTTTTGCCCGGCATTGGCCTGGCCCGAGCCACCACCGCGCGCACGCGGCGCCGCAAGCCCAGCGGGGCTGAGTGCCAGGGCGCCCTTACCCGACCAGCGTCTGTACGATGCGCGGGTCGGGCTGCGGCCCTCGTCTGAACAAGGGGCCTGCATGAGCGAACGCCGGGTGTGTGTGGTCAGTGGTTCTTCATCGGGCATCGGCGCGGCCACCGTGCGCCGCTTTGCGCGCGAAGGCTGGGACGTGGTGATCAATTTTTCGCGCCGGCGCGAGCCCGCAGACGCCGTGGCCGAGCAGTGCCGCGCGCTGGGCGTGCAGGCGTTGGTGGTGCAGGCCGACGTGGCCGAGGACGCCCAGTGCCGCGACCTGGCCGCGCAGACGCGCGCGCGGTTCGGCCGCGCCGATGTGCTGGTCAACAACGCCGGTGCCACCAAGTTCGTGCCGATGCAGGACCTGGATGGCCTGCAGGCCGAAGACTTCCACCGCATCTACGACGTCAACGTGGTGGGCGCCTATCAGCTGACGCGGGCCTTCGTGCCGCTGCTGCAGGTGCAGCCGGCCGCGTCGGCGCCCGGCAAGCATGCGGGGGTGGTGAACGTCAGCTCGGTCGCGTCGATGATGGGCCGCGGCTCGTCCATCGCCTACATGGCCAGCAAGGGTGCGCTGAACGCGATGACGGTGGGCCTGGCGCGCGCGCTGGCGCCGCAGATCCGCGTCAACGCGGTGGCGCCCGGTCTGGTCGAAACGCCGTGGCTGCAGGAAGGGCTGGGGGATCGTTATGCGCCAAGCCGCGCCGCCTGGGCGAACCATGCGGCGCTGCAAGATGTGCTGCAACCCGAAGACGTGGCCGACGCCATCTGGTGGCTGGGCGCTGGCGCGCTGAAGACCACCGGCGAGGTGCTGCTGCTGGATGCGGGGTTCAGGATCGGCAAGGCCTGAACTGGGCAACCGCTGAACGGTCCATACCCTGAACGGGCCAAACACTGACGCATCGCCTCAGCGGGTTGCCGGAGGCGCGTTTGTTCGGCGGCGTACAGACCACCCTGCAGCGGCACAGTACACCGGGCGCTTCGACCCACGTGCTGACGACTGCGGCCTGACCGCCGGGTTCTGCCGTTGTTACATCCGCGGGTGAATGCGCGGGTGAATGCGCGGGTGCATCTGCGGCTGTATCTGCGGCTGCATCCGTGCGTGCATCCGCGGGTGGCGCACAAACCGTGTTCCGCTCGCTCAGGAGCCCCGTCATTTCCCATTCCGGTGTCCGCCATCAAATCGGTACGCCATGCCCGGCTCAGCCCGGCTGGCGGGTCTTGCCGTTGCAGCGCTCAGGCCGTGCAATGCCGCCATGGCGGGTGGCAGCGTTGGCGCTGTGTCTGGCCTGCTGGCCGTCTGCGCCACTGTGGGCGGGTTCCTTGCTGGGTTCCGCGCAGCACTTTGCCGTGCTGGGCCACTCCGCCGTCACCAACGCCCACGTTGCGCCCAACCCCATCACGCGGGTGTACGGCGACGTGGGCGTTGCCCCGGGTGGCGCCATCACGGGCATTGACGCCGGCTTGCAGCTGCAGGGCGGCAACCTGCACAGCAACAACGCCACAGCGCAGGCGGCGCGGGCTGACGTGCAGTTGGCATGGGCCGCGCTGGTGGACTTGCCGGGTACCGTGGACCTTTCAGGCGCGGCGTTGGGCTCGCCCGGCTTCACCGTGCTGACGCCGGGTGTCTACAGCTTCAGCACCGCGGCGGTGTTGACCGGGCCGCTGGTGCTTGACTTTGCAGGCGACGCCCAGGCCCGTTTCGTCTTCCAGGTGGGCAGCAGCCTGACCACGGCTGCCGGCAGCTCGGTGCAGGTGCTGAACGGCGGGCCCGACAGCAGCGTTTACTGGCGGGTCGGCAGTTCGGCCACGGTGGGCGCTGACAGCCGCTTTGCCGGCAACATCCTGGCCGGCGCCAGCGTCACGCTGGGTGCCCGCGCGCAAATCGTCTGCGGCCGTGCCTTTGCGCTGGGCGGCGCGGTGACCCTGATCGACAACGCGATATCCACCAACTGTGCAGCGCAGAACTTCGGCGATGCGGGTCGGTCGGACTTCGGCAGCCTGGGCTTCAGCGGGCAGGCCACTGCAGTGCCCGAACCGGGCACTGCGGCGCTGTGGGGCCTGGGGCTGCTGGCCCTGGCAGGCGCCGGGCAGATGTGCAGCCCAGGGCGCCAGCCCAGCCCCGCGCGGCCGGGCTTGGCCTGACCCCGAGCAGGGCGCTGCCTACAATCCGGTCTTTGACATTCAAGGACCGTTCGCGTGCAAATCGATCCCAGCATCTTCAAGGCCTATGACATCCGCGGCATCGTGGGCAAGAACGTGGACGAGGCCTTTGCTGAGCACCTGGGCCGGGCCTTCGGCAGCGAAGCGCTGCTGGCTGGCGAAAAGGCCGTGGCGGTGGGCCGTGACGGCCGTGTCTCGGGGCCGGGCCTGACAGCAGCCCTGATCCGGGGCCTGAAGAGCACGGGGCTTGACGTGGTCGACATCGGCGGCGTCACCACCCCCATGCTGTACTACGTGGCAGCCACGCGCAGCAAACACGGCTGCAGCAGCGGCATACAAGTGACCGGCAGCCACAACCCCAAGGACTACAACGGCTTCAAGATGGTGATGGCCGGCAGGGCCATCTACGGCGAAGACATCCAGAAGCTGAAGCGCCGCATCGAGACCGAGACCTACACCACCCGCCGCGGCCGCAGCGCCAAGATGGACATCGTTGCCGAGTACAGCCGCCGCATCACCAGCGACTGCAAGCTGGCGCGGCCGATGAAGGTGGTGGTGGACAGCGGCAACGGCATTCCGGGCGCCACGGCGCCAGCCATCCTGCGCGCGCTGGGCTGTGAAGTCATCGACCTGTACAGCAAAGTGGACGGTGACTTCCCCAACCACCACCCCGACCCCAGCAAGCCCGAGAACCTGGCCGACCTGATCAAGGTGGTGCACGCCACCGGCGCCGAACTGGGCCTGGCATTCGACGGCGACGGCGACCGCCTGGGCGTGGTCACGGCCGGCGGCAACATCATCTACCCTGACCGGCAGATCATGCTGTTCGCGCGCGACATCCTGAAGCGCCACAAGGGCGCCACCATCATCTTCGACGTGAAGTGCAGCCAGCGCCTTCCGGTGGCCATCCGCAAGGCCGGCGGCAAGCCGCTGTTGTGGAAAACCGGCCACTCGCTGATCAAGGCCAAGCTGCGCGAAACCGGCGCACCGTTTGCCGGCGAGATGAGCGGCCACCTGTTCTTCGGCGAACGCTGGTACGGCTTCGACGACGCCATGTACACCGCCGCGCGACTGCTGGAAATCCTGAGCCGCGAGAAGAACCCCAGCGCCTTCCTTGACGCGCTGCCCACCAGCTTCTCCACACCGGAACTGAACGTGCCCTGCGCCGAGGGCGAACACCACGCCGTGGTGGCCGAACTGCTGGCCCGCGTGGCCGACGGGCGGATGAAGTTTGAAGGTGGCGAGGTGGGCACCATCGACGGCTTGCGCGTGGACTTTGCCGACGGTTTCGGGCTCATCCGCGGCAGCAACACCACGCCGGTGCTGGTGCTGCGTTTTGAGGGCCACACCGACGAAGCGCTGCACCGCATCCAAGACCAGTTCATGGCCGCCTTGCGCACCGTCAAGCCCGACGCGCAGGTGGCCGCAGCCGCGCACTGACTGGCGCAGCGCTGGCCTGGCATGCACCGCGCAGGCGCTTCTGGCCGGGCCCGGTGCGGCCACTTCGGCAGGCCTGCGCCATGCAAGGCATGAACACCACCCTGGCCCGCTGGGCCTACAGCACCTTGTTGCGTCTGGCCACGCCCTTTTACCTGGGGCGGCTGTGGTGGCGCGGTGCCCGTGAACCGGCCTACCGCCAGAACTTGGCGCAACGCCTGGGCTTTGGCAAGGGGCCTGTGTCGGTGCCGGGTTGCGTGTGGCTGCATGCGGTGTCGCTGGGCGAAACCCGCGCAGCGGCGCCGTTGATCGAAGCGATGCGCGCGCAACATCCGGCGCTGCGCCTGCTGCTGACGCACGGCACCGCCACCGGCCTGGAAGCCGGCCGCGCGCTGCTGCGCGAGGGCGACACGCAGACCTGGCTGCCCTATGACACCCCCGGCGCCGTGCGCCGCTTCCTGCGCCACCACCGGCCCGCGCTGGGCGTGGTGATGGAGACCGAGGTCTGGCCCAATCTGCTGTTCGAGGCCCGCACTGCTGGCGTGCCACTGGTGCTGGCCAATGCGCGCCTGTCGGCCCGCAGTGAAAGGACGGGGCAGCGTCTGTCAGCTTTGCTGCACCCCGCCATGGCCTGCTTCACGCAGGTGCTGGCGCAGAGCGAAGCCGATGCGCAACGCCTGCGCGCCAGCGGCGCGCGGCAAGTGCTGGTGCTGGGCAACCTGAAATTCGACATGGCACCCCAGCCCCAGTTGCTGGCGCAGGGCCGGGCCTGGGCGGCGGCCGTGGGCCGGCCCGTGGTGATGGCCGCCGCCACCCGTGAAGGCGAAGAGTCGCCGCTGCTGGCCGCCTGGGCGGCCTTGCCTTTCACGGCCGAGCAGCCACGCCCACTGCTGCTGCTGGTGCCGCGCCACCCGCAGCGTTTCGACGAAGTGGCTGCGCTGGTGTCTGCCGCTGGGCTGACGGGTGTGCGGCGCAGCAACTGGGCCGGCGAACCCCCGCCGTCGGCCGCCACCGCTGACGTGTGGCTGGGCGACAGCCTGGGCGAAATGCCGCTGTACTACGCCACCGCCCAGGTGGCGCTGCTGGGCGGCAGCTTCGCACCACTGGGCGGCCAGAACCTGATCGAAGCTGCAGCTTGTGGCTGCCCCTTGCTGATGGGCCCGCACACGTTCAACTTTGCACAGGCGGCCGAGCAGGCCGTGGCAGCCGGCGCGGCCGAGCGTGTGGCCACTGTCGAAGCGGCGGTGCAACGCGCCCTGCAGCTGGCCGCGTCACCTGCGCGCCAGGCCATGTCGGTTCAGGCGCTGGCATTTGCTGAACGCCACCGAGGTGCTGCGCAGCGCACTGCCAACATCTTGGCTGGGTTGATGGGCCGTGCATCAGAGCGCGGCTGAAACCCAGAGCGTGGCTGCCTTGTTTTGGAAGTGTGCTGACCGACAGCGGACCCGCCGAATGAGCAGACCACACTTCCGCGCCGCCATGCACCCCTGAGTCTGGGTCTCAGCCCCTGACCAGTTCCAGCGCCTTCAGCCCCGCGCTGCCCGGCAGCACCACGCTGTCCAGCGCCGCGCGGCTGACCTGCAGGTGGTCGGCCAGGATGCCGCGCAAGGCCGCGCGGATGTCGGTGGTGACGCGCAGGTCGCGGCCTTCAAAACGGTCTTTCGGCGCCAGGCCCGGCCAGTCGGCCAGCACGCGGCCGCCCTTCACTGCGCCGCCCAGCACGAATGCGGTGCCACCGCTGCCGTGGTCGGTGCCGTTGGTGCCATTGGGCACCACCTGGCGGCCGAATTCGGTGGCCACCAGCACAACGGTGCGGCCCCAGGCGCCGTTGGCGACCAGGCCTTCGTGCAAGGCCGCCAGCGCGGCGTCCAGCGTGCGCAGGCTGTTGCTCAGGGGGCCTTGCGGTTGCGCCTGGTTGGTGTGCGAATCCCAGCCGCCCATTTCCAGCACCGCCACCTGTGAACCGCGCTGCAGGAAGTCGGCCGCCTTGCGCGCCAGGCCCACAGCTGCGGTGCGGCCCGCTGCGGTGGCGGTGTTGTCGGGTGCCATGTTGGCCGCCATGCCAGGTTCTTCGCGCAGGCCCTTGGCGCGGGCCAGCGCCTGGGCCAGGGCAGGGTCTTGCCGGTACATCTGCTGCAGGCGGGCCACCAGGTCCATCGAAGGTTCGGGCAGCACCGAAGGGGCCCAGCTGTCCACGTCAGCCGTGCCGCGCAGCACCAACGGCAGGGCGGTCTGCAGGGCGACTGCCTTGGGGTGGGCGCTGCTGCTGGCCACGGCGCGCGCCAGCCAGCCGGTGCCCAGTTCATAGGGGCGCTGGCCGCCGCTTTCCAGCACCTGCTGGGCGTCGAAGTGCGACCGCTCTCGGTAGGGCAGGCCCACGGCGTGCAGCACCGCCAGTTCGCCCTTGCCGTACAGCGCGTGCAGTTGCGGCAGCAGCGGGTTCAGCGCAAAGGTGCCGTCCAGCGGCAGTGCGTCGCCAGCGAATTGGGCCAGCGGGCCGCGGGCTGCGGCGAAGGCGGGGTCGCCCACGGCGGGCGTGGCGGTCAGGCCGCACAGGCCGCCGCGCAGGATCATGAAGACAAAACGGTTGCCACCCTCGGCGGCGCGTGCGGCGCTGGGCGCGGCCACGCTCAGCCGCGTCAACGGGGCCAGCAGGCCGGCGGCCAGGCCGTGCTGCAACAGGTGTCTGCGGGTGGTGTTCATGGTGCGGAAGGGTGCAGCGTTGTGTGGCGCAGTTTGGCGCGGTTTTGCGCGTGGGGCTGTGCAGTGGCGTGGGGGCTGGAGTTGAAGGCAGGCTGCGTCAACGGCGCTGAAATTCAGGCGCCAGCAGCAGCAGGGCCAGGGCTTGCGGCCCGTCGGCCGCGCGTTCGATCTGCAATGCGGTGTCGGGCTGCAGCAGCGGGCCCAGGCTGTCTTGCGCCAGGGCGCGCGCGTCCACGCGGCGGCCGCTGCGGTCGGCCACGCGGGTGGCCCATTCCACACGCTTCCACACCGCGTCGGGGCCCAGCCAGTCGGCGGCACGGTCGCTCCAGCCGGCGGGTGACGGTGCCCCGTGCACACGTTGGCCCAGTTGGCCGATGCCGCCGTCTGCAGCGCGTTCAAAAGCCGTTTCGCCCAGGCCCAGCAGGCGAACGGTGCTGATGACAAATTCTTCGGGTGTCTTCAGCTTGGCCTGCTGCGGCAGCCAGGCCTCGGGCGCTTGCACCAGTGCCGTCACGACGCTGGGCAGGTGGCCGCCGGTCTTCAGCCAGGCGGCCTCCAGCTGCGCCACCAGCGCGGGCGCCGGTTCGTCCGCGATGAAGTGGCGCGCCAGCTTGTACGACACGAAGCGAGCGGTGTCGGGGTGCACCGCCAGGTCGTGCAGCAGTTCGGCCAGGGCTTCCGGGCCTTCGGCGTAGCGCTTGCCCAGCACGGTCTTGGGGCCGGGCTGGTGCCAGTTGGGGTCGAAGCGGCTGGCCTGCGTGGCGCTGGTGTCGGCCAGCAGTTCGGCCACGGGCACGCGCCAGCCGGTCAGCACGGCGGCGAAGGCGGTCACGTCGGCCTGGCCGTAGCGGCCCCAGCCGCCGTAGGCCGCACCGCCGCCGCTGACGCCCAGGGTGTGCAGTTCCAGCACTTCGCGCGCCAGGTTTTCGTTCAGGCCGCTGATGCGTGGCGGGCGGCGCTGCGCGGGTTCGGCGGCCATGTCGGCAGTGGCCGGCGCGGGTGCAGCCGCACGCCGCGCCTGCCGGCGCACCACGGTCGAGTCGGGCCCGGCCGACACCTCGTTGTCCAGGAACTGCAGCATGGCCGGGTGGCGCACGGCAGCCTGCAGCAGGGTCTCGAAAGGCGCGCCCGTGTGGGGCCGGATGGCTTCGCGTTCGAAGGCACCGGCCAGCGCGCGCACGTTGGGCTTGGTGGCCGACACGGTGAAGTGGTTGGCCCAGAACAGCGCCAGCCGTTCGGCCAGCGGCTGCGGGCTGAGCGCCGCGGTGCTCAGGCGGGCGCGCAGGTCTTGCGTGGCAATCTGGCGGAAGTGCGTGACGAAGGCTTGTTCGACACTGGCGGCCGCAGGCGGGTTGACGGTGGTGCCGTTCAGCATGGCGCCGTCGCTGCTGCCCGCGATGCCCGCCATGCCGGCCAGGGCCACCGGCCGCGCGGGAGCAGCCGGCTGACGGCGCTGGCGTATGAATTCGGCGTAGTGGCGAAGGCCTTCCAGGCTGCTGACCAGGCCGTTGCCGCGCTGTGCGGGCGCTGGGCCCAACTGCTGCAGCAGCCAGCCACGTGCGTCGTCGCCCACGTCGGCCCAGCGGGCCTGGCCCAGGCCGAAGCGGTGCGCGGCCACGGCCGCCAGCAGGTGCTTCGAAGGGGGCCCGGCGCTGTTGTTCATGGGGCCGAGTGTGCCGGTGCGGTTGCGGTGGCGGTGTGGCTGTTGTGTAAAGAAAAAGGGGCTGCCTGTGGCAACCCCTTGTGAACCGCGCCCCCTGAGGCACGCCGCCGGGCGGCGGCCGTCTACCGCGCCAGCAGCGAGTTGATGACGCGCAGGTCTGATGGCGCCAGTTGGCCCGAAGCCTGGCGCAGGCGCAGGCTGCCCAGCAGCACTTCGTAGCGCGCCTTGGCCAGGTCGCGTTGCGTGGTGAACAGCTGCGTCTGCGCGTTCAGCACGTCCAGGTTCACGCGCACGCCCACCTTGTAGCCCAGCTGCGTGGCTTCCAGCGCCAGCTTGGACGACGATTCGGCGGCTTCCAGCGCCTGCACCTGCGACAGGCCCGACTGCAGCCCGAAGTAGGCCACCCGCGTGCCCTGGCCAACGCCGCGGCGCGCGGCTTCCAGGTCGTTGCGGGCCTTTTCTTCCAGGGCTACCGATTCGGAGATGCGGTTGTCGGCAGCACCGCCGGTGTACAGCGGCCAGTTCATCTGCACACCCACGCTGCCGTTCAGCGTGTTGCCGCTGGTGCGGTTCAGCGAGGGCAGGGTGCCGCGCTGTTCGCCACTGGAAATGCTGGCCAGCGCATCCACCGTGGGCAGCTTGCCGGCCTTGGCCTTGGCAGTTTCGAGCTGGGCCACGTCCATGGCCACGCGGGCGCGGCGCACCGTGGGGTGGCGCTGGTCGGCTTCGGTCACCCATTCCTCGGCGTTGGCCGGGGCCACGGGCGGCAGCCGCACGGGCGTCAGCAGGGGCTTGGGCACCACGCCGCTGCGGCCCACCAGGGTGTCCAGCGCGATGCGCTTGGTGCGCAGGT
>JAYSXE010000294.1:0-13063 GCA_043717565.1 Burkholderiales bacterium
CGGCGCGGCGCCCAGCGCCGTGCCCGCCAGGTACACCGCCAGCAACAGCGCCAGCGTGTACACCGTGTTTTCAGCCACCTGGCTGAGCACACGCAACACCACCACTTCGTAGCCGATGCCCAGCAGCCCCGTGGCTGCCAGCACCAGCAGCAGGCTCCGGCTGGCCTGCAGCGGGCCGTTGGGCATGCGCGCAGGCAAAGCCCGCTGTGGCAGCAAATAAAACGCTGCCAACGCACAGACGCCGTTCAGCAGCGCACACACCAGCACCGTGGCCGACAAGCCCCACTGCGGCACCCACCAGAAAGCTGCGGCCAGCACGCCAACCACACCGCCCGAGGTGTTGGCAGCGTACAGCGCCGAGACATGGGTGCCGGCCGAGCGCCACGGCGCCAGCACACGTTCCATGGCCGGCAACGTGGCGCCCATGGCCACGGTGGCGGGCAACAGCAGCAGGAAGGTGCCGCCAAAGGTGACCGTTGCCTGCCAGACCGCCGACGGCGCGGCGCCCAGCAGCTGGCTGAATGCGCTGCTGGCAGGTTGCAGCGAAAGCAGCAGCACCAGTGCCCACAGCGCCATCACCGCTTCACACGCGGCGTACCAGCGGCCCGGGTGCGCGCTGCGTTCAATGGCGCCGCCCAGCCCGGCAGCGCCCAACGACAGCCCGCCAAACAATGCCGCCACCACGGCCAGCGCGGCTGCGCCTTCGTGGCCCAGCAGCAGCCCCACCTGCTGCGTCCACAAGATCTGGTAGCCCAGCGCGGCGCCGCCCGAAGCCGCCATCACCAGCCAGGGCAACACCACTGCCCTGCGCGCCGCCACGGGCGCCAACGCCCAGCTGGCTTCAGCCACTGAAGCCGACCGTGTAGCCCCAGGAATCCAGCCGCGTGGAAATGGCGTTGAAGGCCAAGGTGATGCGCCGCGGCCCCGGATTGGGTGGCACGGCGTGCATCAGGTAGCTGGGAAACAGCACCAGGTCACCGGGGTCGGGCTGGGGGCTGATCCACTTGTCGGCGTTGTAGGGGCCCACCACGCAGCCGGCGTGGTCGTTGCGGAAAGCAAAATCGGTGCCGCCCGGGGACTTCATGAACACCGTGCGCGCGTCAGGGTGCGTGGGCGTCAGGTAGATCACCCCCGAGATGAAGCTGTTGGCGTGGTTGTGCATGGCCTGCCGGCCACCGGTGTCCAGCAGGTTCACCCACAGCTCTTTCACCGACCAACCCAGCGGCTGGCCAAACAGCAGCTGGCCGAATTCCATGAGATGGGGCGTCAGCCCCGCAGCCAGCTGCACCAGCAACGGGCTGTCGTTGGGTTTGAGCACCGTGGTGTGCGAAAGGCTGGCGGAAGCGTTGTTTTCATGCAAGGGCTGTGCGCTGAAGTGCGCCACCAGCCCCGAGACCAGCGAAGCGTCCAGCGCGAGTGGCACGCGCATGAACGGTGTAGCAAAAAGCCCGGTAACTTCAGCCATGGAAACGCGTTCAAGCCTGGGCCCGCGGGCCCGTTGCCGTTTCAGCCGCGGCGGCGCGTGGCGGCCAGCGCCGCAAACGCCAGGCCCACCAGCAACACGCTGGTGGGTTCGGGTACGACGGTGATGTTGTCGAAAGCCGCCGCTTGGGTACCGGCGCCAAAAGTCACCGACAGTGCGTTCTCGCCCAGCGGGCCACCCAACCGGTCCCAATGGCAGAAGGCCGTGTCGCTGCAGCCCTGCGTGGCATTGGCCAGCAGGTCAAACGAAGCAATCAACGAACCCGTTCCGTCGGCGCCAGACCACACCTGCACCGCGTTGCTCACTGCCGTGTCGGAAGCGTAATGAAAGCTCAGGGCGTGGAAGCCACCCACCACGTTCATCACCGCGTCAGGCGCGTTGATGCCACCGAGGAACATCACGCCCACGGGCGAGGGTGCGTTGCTGAAATAGGGGCCCAGCGCGTCGTTGACCAGACCTTGCGCATCGGGGCCAAAGGTCACGCCCAGTGGCGCATAGGTGTTGCCGATGGAGGCAAAACCCGTGACGCCTTCGAAGTCGATTGTCGTCACGCCCGCCAGTGCGGGTGTGGCCAGCAGGGCCGCAGTGGCCAGGGCAATCAGTTTCATTCAGTTCTCCGTGGGAGGGGGTGGTGCGCCGCCAAAGCCGCGCGCAGGCGATGTCCCGCTGCCCATGAAGTCTCTGAGTTCTCCGCGACAGTACCGTGACAGCTCACGGGCCACCCCCCGGACCAATGGACCAGAAAACAACGTCACGGACTTGTCACTGTGCGGTTGCGGAGTCGTGGTCCATGACCAGACTGCAAAGTGGCAGACCGCTGCTTACCCGCGCACCGCAGCCCACCCTCGACGACCGAAGGAGAGCCCGCGTCAGCAGGCGCGCCCGGTAAGTTGGCCTGTCAGGGCGCGGCCGGGGGCGCGGCACGCGCCGCTTCAGCCCGCCGCAGCCAGCGCCTGCCCGCCGCCGTAGCTGCCCTGCACCGGTGCGGTGCCGCCGGGCAGCAAACGCACGGCGCAGTACTTGAACTCCGGTATCTTGGCAAACGGGTCCAGCGCGGCGTTGGTCAGGCGGTTGATGGCCGCTTCGTAGTAGCAGAAGGGCACGAACACCGCGCCGCGCGGCGTGCCGTCGTCGGCCCGTGCGTACAGCGACACCTCACCGCGGCGCGACTGCAAGGTCACCAGCCCGCCGGGTACTGCACCCAGGGCGGCCAGGTCCAGCGGGTGGATCAATACCGTGGGGTCGGGTTCCAGCGCGTCCAACACGGCGGCGCGCCGCGTCATGCTGCCGGTGTGCCAGTGCTCCAGCTGCCGGCCGGTGATCAGCACCATCGGGAATTCCGCGTCGGGCCGCTCGGCCGCGGGAATGATGTCGGCCGGCACGAAGCGTGCCTTGCCACCTTCACGCGGAAAGCTGTCGATGAAGACCACCGGGTCGCCGGCATCGCCTTCTTTCACGCAGGGGTAGGTGACGGCGTGTTCGCGCTGCAGCCTTTCCCAGGTGATGCCACCGATGCTGGGCATGGTGTGGCGCATCTCGTCAAACACCTCGGACACATGGCCGTAGTTCCAGTCCAGCCCCAGGCGCTGCGCCAGCTGCTGGATGATCCACAGGTCTTGCCGCGCCTGCCCCGGCGGGTCGATGGCCTGGCGGCCCATCTGCACCAGGCGGTCGGTGTTGGTGAAGGTGCCGTCCTTTTCCGCAAAGGCGCTGGCGGGCAGGATCACGTCGGCCAGGTAGGCGGTCTCGGTGAGAAAGATGTCCTGTACCACCAGGTGGTCCAACGAAGCCAGCGCCTCGCGCGCGTGGTTGGCGTCAGGGTCGCTCATGGCGGGGTTTTCGCCCTGCACGTACATGCCGCGGATCTCGCCCCTCAGCGCCGCGTCCATCACTTCCACCACCGTCAGGCCAGGCTTGTCGTCCAGCGTGCCGGGCGCCAGTTTCCAGGCTTGTTCGAAGCGCGCGCGCACGGCCGGGTTGCTGACGTGCTGGTAGTCGGGGAACATCATCGGGATCAACCCCGCGTCAGACGCGCCCTGCACGTTGTTCTGCCCGCGCAGGGGGTGCAGGCCGGTGCCCGGGCGGCCGATCTGGCCCGTCATCAACGACAGCGCGATCAGGCAGCGTGCGTTGTCAGTGCCGTGCACGTGCTGCGATATGCCCATGCCCCACAAGATCATCGAAGCCTTGGACGTGGCGTACAAGCGGGCCACCTCGCGCAGCGTCTCGGCCGGTATGCCGCAGATGGGCGCCATGGCCTCGGGCGTGTACGCGGCCACGTTGCTGCGCAGTTCTTCGAAGCCGATCGTGCGGCTGGCGATGAAGCCTTCGTCGAGCAAGCCTTCGGTGACGATGACGTTCATCATCGCGTTGAGCATGGCCACGTCGCTGTCGGGCTTGAACTGCAGGAAGTGGTGCGCCATGCGCGCCAGGTCTGAACGGCGCGGGTCGCAGACGATCAGCTTGGTGCCGTTCTTCACCGCGTTCTTGATGAAGGTGGCCGCCACCGGGTGGTTCACCGTGGGGTTGGCGCCGATGACGATGACCACCTCGGCCTTGGTGACGTCCATCACCGGGTTGCTGACAGCGCCCGAGCCGATGCCTTCCAGCAGTGCCACCACCGAAGAGGCGTGGCACAGCCGCGTGCAGTGGTCCACGTTGTTGCTGCCAAAGCCGGTGCGCACCAGCTTCTGGAACAGATAGGCCTCTTCGTTGCTGCCCTTGGCCGAACCGAAACCGGCCAGCGACTTCTTGCCGTGGCGGTCGCGAATGCGCGCCAGCGTCCCGCCGGCAAAGTCCAACGCTTCCTGCCAGCTGGCTTCGCGGAAGAACTCCTTCACGCGGGTGGGGTCCATCTGAAAGTTTGCGCCCAGCTGGTCGCGCTTGGGCGCGTCGGCGCGGCGGATCAGCGGCACCGTCAGCCGTTGCGGGTGGTGCGCGTAGTCAAAGCCGTAGCGGCCCTTCACGCACAGCCGGCCTTCATTGGCCGGGCCGTCGCGGCCTTCCACGTAGAGGATCTTGTTGTCCTTGACGTTGTAGGTGAGCTGGCAGCCCACGCCGCAGAAGGGGCACAGCGAGTCCACCAGCTTGTCGGGCACCGCCAACGCGGCTTCGCGTGCGGGCATCAGCGCACCCGTGGGGCAGGCCTGCACACATTCACCACAGGCCACGCAGGTGGAAGCACCCATCGGGTCGTCCATGTCGAACACGATCTTCGCGTGGTCGCCGCGGAATGCCAGGCCGATGACGTCATTGACTTGTTCGTCACGGCAGGCGCGCTGGCAGCGTGTGCACTGGATGCAGGCGTCCAGGTTGACGGCGATGGCGGGGTGCGACACGTCGGCCCGCGGCTGGTGGCGGGCGGCAAAACGCGGCTTGCCCACGCCCAGCTTGGCCGACCACTGGTCCACTTCGTTGTGGCGTGTGTAGGCGGTTTCGGGCATGTCGGCCTGCAGCAGTTCCAGCACCAGCTTCTGCGACTTCACCGCACGCTCGCTGTTCGTCTGCACCTTCATGCCGGCGGTGGGTGCGCGGCAGCAGGATGCGGCCAACGTGCGTTCGCCGTTGACTTCCACCACGCAGGCGCGGCAGTTGCCCACGGCTTCAAGGCCGGGTTTGTAGCAGAGGTGCGGAATATCGACGCCATGGCGGCGCGCCATTTCGATGATGGGTTCGTCGGCGCGGCCAACCACCGGGTGCCCGTTCAGTTCGAACGACACCGTCGGTGCAGCCAGCGCCGCCTTTTCCTTGCGTGTGACGGCGTTCATGACTTCAACTCTCCAGGAAAGTACTTGATCACGCAGTCCACCGGGTTGGGCGCTGCCTGGCCCAGACCGCAGATGGAAGCGTCGCGCATCACCGTGGACAGGTCGGCCAGCAGTTCCAGGTCCCAAACGGGCTGCTCGATGAGCGCGGCCGCCTTGGCCGTTCCGTTGCGGCACGGCGTGCACTGCCCGCACGATTCATGCTGGAAGAAGCGCATGGTGTTGCGCGCCGCCATGGTGGCGCTGTCCTGGTCAGACAACACCACCACGGCGGCAGAGCCGATGAAGCACCCATAGGGCTGCAGCGTGTCGAAGTCCAGTGGTAAGTCGGCCATGCTGGCCGGCAGGATGCCGCCCGATGCGCCACCGGGCAGGTAGCCGTAGAAGCTGTGGCCCGGCTGCATGCCGCCGCAGTGTTCTTCAATCAGCTCTTGCGCGGTGATGCCCGCTGGCGCCAGCTTCATGCCCGGGTGGTTCACGCGGCCCGACACCGAGAAAGACCGCAGGCCCTTGCGCCCGTGGCGGCCGTGCGAAGCAAACCAGCTGCCGCCTTTTTCCAGGATCTCGCGCACCCAGTAGAGCGTCTCGAAGTTGTGTTCCAGCGTCGGCCGGCCGAAGAGGCCCACCTGCGCCACGTAGGGCGGCCGCAAGCGCGGCATGCCGCGCTTGCCTTCGATGGATTCGATCATCGCCGACTCCTCGCCGCAGATGTAGGCGCCGGCACCGCGGCGCAGGCAGATCTCGGGCATGCCGGGGTACGGCGGCTGCGCGCGCAGCAGTGCCAGCTCGGCTTCCAGCATGGCGCGGCAGCCGTGGTATTCGTCGCGCAGGTACAGGTAGATCTTCGAGATGCCCACGGCCCAGGCTGCGATCAGCACGCCTTCCAGGAAACGGTGCGGGTCGCTTTCCAGGTAGAAGCGGTCCTTGAAGGTGCCAGGCTCGCCTTCGTCGATGTTCACCGCCATCAGCCGCGGCGCTGCTTCACCCCGCACGATGCGCCACTTGCGGCCAGCAGGGAACCCGGCGCCACCCAGGCCGCGCAGGCCCGAGTCTTCCATCGCCTTGATGACCTGTTCCACTTCCAGCTCACCGGCCACGCAGGTCTTGATCAGCGCATAACCGCCCTCTTCCCGGTAAGCCTGCAAACCGATGAAACCTTCGGGCTGGTGCTGCCGGTGGCCGGCCTGCACGGCGGCCACCACTGCCTGGGTGCTGGCGTGGGCGATGGGGTGCTGCCCCACGGCCACGGCAGGCGCCTGTTCGCAGCGGCCGATGCAGGGCGCCGGAATCACGCGCACGTCAGCGCCCAGCAGGGCCGGCAGGCGCGCCAGCAGGTCCTTGGCGCCAGCCATCTCGCAGGACAGGCCGTCGCACACCCGCACCGTCAAGCCCGGTGGCGCGGTCTCACCTTCCTTGACGACGTCGAAGTGGTGATAGAACGTGGCCACCTCATACACCGCGGTTTGGGCCAGTTCCATTTCTTGCGCCAGCGCAGCCAGGTGCCGGGCGCTGAGATGGCCGAAGTGGTCCTGCAGCTTGTGCAGGTGTTCGATCAACAGGTCGGCCTGCCGCGATTCACGGCCCAGAAGCTGGCGCACCTCTTGCAGCGCCACGGGATCGACCTGCCGGCCCTTGGGCGCCTGGCGCTTGCGCTGCCGGGCGTCGGCAGCGGCAACGATGGGAATGGTTCTGGCGTTCATCGTGTCCTTGCAATCGATGCCCCGCAACGGGGCCAATGGGTCACTGGGGTCAAATGGCACCCTCGGCTTTCAGTTCGGCGATGGCTTCGGCACCGAAGCCCAGTTGCGCCAGCACCTCGTCGGTGTGCTCGCCCAGCAGCGGCGAGCGGGTCACCTCGGTGGGGCTGTCAGACATCTTGATGGGGTTGCCCACCGTCAGGTACTTGCCGCGCTCGGGGTGGTCCACCTCGACCACGGTGCCGGTGGCCCGCAGCGCAGGCTCTTCGGCAATTTCCTTCATCGACAGGATCGGGCCGCAGGGAATGTCGTACCGGTTCAGGATCTCCATGGCCTCGAACTTGTCCTTGCTCATGGTCCACTGTTCGATGCGCCTGAAGATGGGTTTCAGGTGCAGCAGCCGCGCCTTCGGCGTCTTGTAGGCCTCGTCCTCGATCCAGTCTTCTTCGCCAATGACCTTGCAGATGGCGGGCCAGACGGCGGCCTGGGTGATGAAGTAGATGTAGGCGTTGGGGTCGGTTTCCCAGCCCTTGCAGCGCAGCACCGAACCCGGCTGCCCGCCGCCCGATGCATTGCCCGCGCGCGGCACGGCCGCGCCGAACTTGCCGTCGGGGTATTGCGGGTACTCGTGCAGCGTGTGCGTGCGTTCCAGGCGTTGCTGGTCGCGCAGCTTCACGCGGCACAGGTTCAGCACCGCGTCCTGCATCGGAGCCAGCACCTTCTGGCCCCGCCCACTGTGCGTACGCTGGTACAGCGCGGCCACGATGCCCAGCGCCAGGTGCAGCCCCGTACCGCTGTCACCGATCTGCGCGCCGGTGACCATGGGAATGCCGTCTTCGTCGCCGGTGGTCGAAGCCGCGCCGCCGGCGCACTGGGCGACGTTTTCGTAGACCTTGCAGTCTTCATAGGGGCCGGGGCCGAAGCCCTTCACCGAAGCCACCACCATGCGTGGGTTGATGGCCTGGATGTGTTCCCAGGTGATGCCCATGCGGTCCAGCGCGCCGGGGGCGAAGTTCTCCACCAGCACGTCGCAGCTGGCGATCAGCTTGTCCAGCACCTTCATGCCACCGGGCTTCTTGGTGTTGATCGTGACCGATCGCTTGTTGTGGTTCAGCATGGTGAAGTACAGGCTGTCCACGCCGGGGATGTCGCGCAACTGGCCGCGCGTGGCGTCGCCCTCGCCCGGCCGCTCGACCTTGATGACGTCGGCGCCCAGCCACGCCAGCAGCTGGGTGCAGGTGGGCCCCGACTGCACGTGCGTGAAATCGAGTATGCGAACGCCTTCAAGAGCCTTGGTCATGACTGGAAACTCCGGGTGTTAAACCGCTGATTGTCAAATGATTGGACATCGCTTGACACAGCGCCCTCAGGAGTGGGTGCCCGGCCCCGCCACTTTTGACGCGCCCTGCTCACCGGTCTGGGCCGCCAACTGCGCTTCCAATTCAGCCACGCGCTGTTTCAGCGCCCGGTCTTGGGCAAAACGCTCGGTTTCGTCACGAATCACCGAACCGCAGGCCACCACCTTGCCATCGGCGTCAAAGAGCATGAACACGGTGAATGCGATAGAAAGCGCCCGGCCCGCCTTGTCCACCGCCGGCACGCGCAACACGTCGTGCGCATAACGGGTCTTGCCGGTTGCCATCGACTTGTCATACCCGTCCCAGTGCCGCTTGCGCAGCCGCTCGGGCACGATCATGTCCATGCGCTGGCCCACGGCCTCGGCGGCTGTCCAGCCGAAGGTGCGTTCGGCCCCCGCATTCCAGACCACCACCAGGCCCTTCACATCGCAAACCACCACGGCGTCGCCCATGGCGCCCACCAAAGCCTGCATGTCAATGTCGGTTTGCATTCGGACCTCACTTCGTGTTCATCAGAAAAAACGGCGCCCCACAGGCGCCGTTGCACGGCAGCGGGCGGGCCCGCGCCGAAGCACATCACGCGGTGACGGGGGTCAGATCGCCTTGGCAGCCCGGGCTTCTGAAATCTGTGAAGCGCTGTAGCCCAGCTCAGCCAGCACCTCATCGGTGTGTTCACCCAGCAGCGGTGACGCGGTGACCGTGGGTTTCATGCCCGAAAACTTGATCGGGCTGCCCACGGTGTAGTAGCTGCCCCGCACCTTGTGCGGCACTTCCACGATGGAGCCGCTGGCGCGCAGCGACTTGTCGTGCAGCAGTTCCTTCATCGACAGCACCGGCGCGCAGGGAATGTCGAACTTGCGGAAGATGTCGACGGCTTCGTACTTGGTCTTGTCGGCGATGTAGTCTTCAATGGTCTTGAAGATGTCCATGATGTGCGGCTGGCGGCCCCGCGGCGTGTTGTACGCAGGGTCGTCCTTCCACTCCGGCTTGCCCAGCGCATCACAGATGGGGCCCCAGGCGTGGCCCTGGATGGTGAAGTAGATGTAGGCGTTGGGGTCGGTTTCCCAGCCCTTGCACTTCAGGATCCAGCCCGGCTGGCCGCCACCGCCGGCGTTGGCGCCACGCGGCACCACACCGTCCTTGAAGGCGTCCATCTCGTGCGGGTACTGCGGGTACTCTTCCAGGTAGCCGACAGCGTCCAGGCGCAGCTGGTCGCGCATCTTCACGCGGCACAGGTTCAGCACGGCATCCTGCATCGACACGGCCACCTTCTGGCCCTTGCCGGTTTTCTGCTTGCCGATGTAGGCCGTCAGGATGCCGATGGCCAGGTGCATGCCGGTGTTGCTGTCGCCCAGCGCAGCGGAGCTGATGGTGGGGCCGGCGTTTTCGCCTTTCCAGTAGCCAGTGGTGGACGCTGCACCGCCCGCACACTGGGCCACGTTTTCGTAGACCTTCAGGTCTTCATAGTGGTGGCCGTCGCTGAAGCCCTTGACCGACGCCAGGATCATGCCGGGGTTCAGCTTCTGGATGTGTTCCCAGGTGAAACCCATGCGGTCCAACGCGCCGGGGCCGAAGTTCTCGACCATCACGTCGGACTCCTTGATCAGCTTCTCCAGAATGGCCTTGCCCTCGGCCTGCTTGGTGTCCAGCGTCAGCGAACGCTTGTTGCTGTTCAGCATGGTGAAGTACAGCGCGTCGGCATTGGGCATGTCACGCAGCTGGCTGCGCGTGACGTCGCCCGAACCAGGGCGTTCGACCTTGATGACGTCGGCACCAAACCAGGCCAGCAGCTGTGTGCAGGCCGGGCCGGCTTGAACGTGGGTGAAGTCGATGATCTTGATGCCCTTGAGCGGGAGAGTGTCAGACATGGAAAAGACTCCTTGGGTAACTGCAGGGTTGCTTGTTGGACGGGAAAACAGCAGGGTCGAAAGGCCGTAGCGGCCGCGCTATTTCTTGGCTGCTGTGGGATTCAGGCTGGTGATGCGGCCGCTTTCGGTGCCCGCGGTTTCGTCGATGACTGCGTTGATGAGCGTGGGCCTGCCGGTGGCAATGGCTTCTTTCATTGCCTTGTCCAGTTCGGCCGGCGTTGCAGCCACGACGCCCACGCCACCGAAGGCCTGCATCATCATGTCGTAGCGCGCATTCTTCACGAACACGGTGGGCGCCACGTCACCGCCACGGGTGTTGACGTCGGTGCCCTTGTAAACGCCGTTGTTGTTGAACACCACCACGCACACCGGCAGGTTGTAGCGACAGATGGTCTCAACTTCCATGCCGCTGAAACCAAAGGCGCTGTCGCCGCAGATCGCAATGACGGGCTTGCCGGTTTCAACCGCCGCCGCCACCGAAAAGCCCATGCCGATGCCCATGATGCCCCAGGTGCCCACGTCAAGTCGCTTGCGCGGCTCGTACATGTCAACGATGCTGCGCGCGAAGTCCAGCGTGTTGGCGCCTTCGTTGACCAGCACCGCGTCGGGCCGCGACTTGACGATTTCGCGCACCACGTTCAACGCGCTGTGGAAGTTCATCGGCGTGGGGTTGGCCTGCAGCGTGGCTGCCATCTTGGACAGGTTCTTGTCCTTGCGGTCTGAAATGGCACCCGTCCAGTCGGCTGGCGGCTTGGTCCAGCCCTGGGCAATGCCGGCATTCAGCGCCGCCACGCAGGAACCGATGTCACCCACCACCGGCGCGGCAATGGCCACGTTGCTGTCCATCTCGATGGGTGAGATGTCGATCTGGATGAAACGCTTGGGGCCGTTGGCCGCGCCCCAGGTCTTGCCCTTGCCGTGCGACAGCAGCCAGTTCAGGCGCGCGCCCACCAGCATCACCACGTCGGCCTGTTCCAGCACGTAGCTGCGCGCAGCCGATGCCGACTGGTCGTGCGTGTCGGGCAGCAGGCCCTTGGCCATGGACATCGGCAGGTAGGGAATGCCGGTCTTTTCCACCAGCGCGCGAATTTCGTCGTCGGCGCGGGCGTATGAAGCACCCTTGCCCAGCAGGATCAGCGGGCGCTTGGCGCTGCGCAGCACGTCCAGCGCGCGTTGCACGGCGTCGGGGGCGGGCAGCTGGCGCGGCGCCGGGTCCACCACCTTGAAGATGGAATCGCGGCCCAGCTTGGCGTCCATGGTCTGCGCAAACAGCTTGGCCGGCAGATCGAGATAGACACCGCCCGGGCGGCCGGACACCGCCGAGCGGATGGCACGCGCAATGCCGATGCCGATGTCTTGGGCATGCAGCACGCGGTAGGCAGCCTTGCACAGCGGCTTGGCAATGGCCAGCTGGTCCATTTCCTCGTAATCGCCCTGCTGCAGGTCGACGATCTCGCGCTCGCTGGAGCCGCTGATCAGAATCATCGGGAAACAGTTCACCGTGGCGTTGCTCAGTGCCGTCAGGCCGTTCAGGAAGCCCGGGGCCGACACGGTGAGGCACACGCCCGGCTTGCCAGTGAGGTAACCCGCGGCCGCAGCGGCATTGCCCGCATGCTGTTCGTGGCGGAAGGAAATGACACGGATGCCTTCGCGCTGCGCCATGCGCGTGAGGTCGGTGATGGGAATGCCGGGCAGCGCGTAGATGGTGTTCAGGTCATTGAGCTTCAGCGCTTCAATGACGAGGTGGAAGCCGTCGATCTGCTCGCCGGTGGTGGTCTCGGTGGTCATGATGGGTTTTGTCTCCGTGGGGCCCGGAAGCGGGGGCTGAAGGGCTGGGTATCGGGCGGGACTGGCTTGGGACTTATGATAGGAATCGCCCACCCAAACCGCGGTTGACCGCGGTCAAGATTCAGGATTTACGTTCCAAGCGTGGCCTTTGATCGCGCACCGGGGCTCACTTTCGCTCATGACATCAACCCCACTCGACAGCCACCCCGAACGGAACGTCATCAGGCTGGAACTGCGGCAGAACACGGTGCTCCGGAACGTCAGCGACGCCGACCGCCTGCAACTGGAACGTTTGCTGGTGGTGGTTGACGCCAACAAGGGCGACGCGCTGCTGCACCAAGGCGTGCATGACATGGAGCAGTATTTCGTGCTCGGCGGCATCCTGAAGCGCGTGGTGACCAACGCCGATGCGCGGGAGATGATCCTTCGCTTCGCAGACACGCATGACATGGAAACCAGCTATGCCGCGTGGCGCCTGAACCCGCCCACGCCGTACAGCATCGTGTGCGTGACCAAGGCGCGCGTGGCCAAGCTGCCGATGCCGCAGTGGGTGGACTTCATCGACAGCCACCCCGCTTTGAAGACCAGCTTCGAGTACGAGGTGATGAGCCTGATGAGCGAGGTGATGGGGCACACCATCACCCTGCACCTGCTGGACGCGCCGGGCCGGGTTCATCGTTTCGAGCGCAAGCACCCCGAGTTGGCGGAACGGATTCCGAAAAAGGAACTTGCCGCCTACCTCAACCTGTCAGCAGAAACGCTGAGCCGGTTGAAGCAGCGAGGCAAGATCTAGTCAGGGTCGGGCCCTTCAATCCACCGGCTGCTGGTCGGCCAGCGGGTCCGGCTTGGGCGGGCGCATCTTCGCCAGCACGCGGGAAATCAGCGGCCAGAACAGCATCACCAGGGCCAGCGTGGTGATGGAGCCCACCAGCGGGTTGGCATACATGATGCTCAACTCGCCTTGCGAAACCAGCATCGCCTGGCGGAAGGAGTCCTCGGCCTTGTCGCCCAGCACCAGCGCCAGCACCAGCGGCGCCAGCGGGTAGTCGAGCTTCTTGAACACGTAGCCCATGATGCCGAAGCCCATCATGAACCAGATGTCTAG
>JAYSXE010000295.1:0-5389 GCA_043717565.1 Burkholderiales bacterium
GACCAGATCGAGGCGATGACGCTGGCGCACCGCGTCGCCATTCTCGAAAAAGGCGTGCTGCAGCAGCTTGATACGCCGGCCATCATCTACAACAATCCAGCCAACCTGTTCGTGGCGCAGTTCATTGGCTCGCCTTCAATGAATGTGTTTGCCGGAACGGTGCGCGGTGGCGCAGTGGAAGCGCTGGGCTCGCGCTGGCCGCTGCCCGCGGGCTGCCGGGTGGCCGAGGGGCAGGCCGTGCACATGGGCATACGGCCCACCGACCTGGGCCTGGCCGCGCAAGGTATCGCCGCGCAGGTGGTGGTGGAACCCACGGGCGCCGAAACCGAACTGCTGCTGCAGGTGGGTGGCCAGAACATCGTGGTCGTCATCCATGGCCGCACGCTGGCCCAGGCCGACGATGTGGTCTATCTGGACGTCGACCCCAGCAAAGCCCACGTGTTTGACAGCGCTTCGGGCCAGCGGGTGTCTTGAACGGATGGACCGGCCGGCGAACCCCGTGCCCGCCATCGTGGTGATGGGCGTCAGTGGCTGCGGCAAGTCCACCGTGGGCCGCGCGCTGGCCGGGGCCTTGGGCCTGCTCTATGTAGAGGGCGACGACCTGCACCCGCCGCGCAACGTGGCGCTGATGGCCGCTGGCACACCGCTGACCGATGCCGACCGCCACGGCTGGCTGGCCGCTGTGGGCCGCAGCATGGCCGACGGCGTGGCGCAAGGCCCTGGCGTGGTGGTGGCCTGCTCGGCGCTGAAGCGCGTGTACCGCGACCAGTTGCGCACTGCTGTGCCGGGGGCGCTGTTTGTGCACCTGCAGGGCCCGCAGCCACTGCTGGCGCAACGCCTGGCCGCGCGAACCGGCCACTACATGCCGCCCAGCCTTCTGCAAAGCCAGCTGGACACGCTGGAACCGCCCGGCCCCGACGAAGCCGCGCTGCAGTTCGACATCAGCCCCGGGCCTGAACGCATCGTGGTCAGCGTGCTGGCGGCCATCAATCCGTAGCGCGCCCCGTCTCAACAACAGGCCAGCACGCAGGCCTGCCCAAGCCCACCGCAACAGCAGCCCGCCAATGGAATTCACCAAAGTCACGCTTTTCACCGACTCAGACGGCCGCGCCCGCTTTCGCGAAGACGCCGTGCCGCTGGACCAGGGCAAACCGCAGGCGCGCTTGTCGGCGCTGATGCCCAGCAGCGGCCTGCAGCTGCGCACCAGCCCGGTGGGGTTTCGCAGTGAATTCCATTGCACCGAAACGCCACAGTGGGTGTTTATCCTGGCCGGCCAGATGGAAATCGGGCTGCAGGACGGCAGCTCGCGCGTCTTCGGGCCTGGTCAGCACTTCTACTCGGCCGACGTGCTGCCAACGGGGCAGACATTCGACCCCGGCGTGCACGGCCACTGGAGCCGGCAGTTGGGCGACGAGCCCTTGTCCACACTCTTCGTGCGTGGCTGATGGGCGAACCGCGCGTCTCCATCAAGAACGTGCTGGGCAACACCCTGGACAAGCTGGGTGAAGACATCGTGTCTGGCCGTTACCTGCCCGGTGGCAGCCTGCCGCCCGAACCCACGCTGTGCGAGCAACTGGGTGTCAGCCGCACGGTGGTGCGCGAGGCGGTGAAGTCGCTGGTGGCCAAGGGCTTGTTGGTCACTGGCCCGAAGCTGGGCACGCGCGTGCTGGCTTCTGAGCAATGGAACTGGTTCGACCCCGCAGTGGTGGCCTGGCACACCAAGGCCGGGCTGACGCGCGAGTTCCTGCGCGAGGTGCAGGAACTGCGCCGCGTCATCGAGCCCGCCGCCGTGCGGCTGGCTGCTGAACGTGCCACTGCGGCCGACCTGGCGGAAATCGAAGCTGCCTACGGTGGCATGCGCGACGCCATAGAACACGGTGGCGACTACGTGCACCTCGACCTGGCCTTCCACCAGGGTTTGCTGCGTGCCTGCCACAACCGCATGGTGGGGCAGATGAGCCGCGCGCTGGGCGCGCTGTTGCGCACCGCGTTCGAGATTTCCACCGCGCGGCAGGACGGGCCGGCCTCGTCCCTGGGCATGCACCGCGCGGTGCTGGACGCGGTGATCGCGCGCGACGGCGCACGCGCTGAGCAGGCGGCGCTGAAACTCATCGACAGTGCAGAAGACGACATCGAACAAGTGCTCTCGTCCCGGCGCAAGCTGCCTTCGGTGGCGTCGCCGGCACAGCGGTTGAAAGGTCGCCAGCCCCGGCTGGCCAAAGGGGTTGCCTGATGAAAGTGTTGATCACCGGTGGTGCCGGTTTTGTGGGTGCGCGGCTGGCGCGCGAACTGTTGCGCAACGGCACTCTGGCCGGGCGCCCCATCGAACAGCTGGTGCTGGCCGATCAGGCCCCGGCACCGGCAGACCTGCTGGCCGACGCCCGCGTGGCGGGCCGCGTGGGCCCGTTGCTGGCGGCCTGCGACAGCCTTCGAGAAGAAGCCTTTGACGGCGTCTTCCACCTCGCTTCTGCCGTCTCGGGCGAATGCGAGGCCGACTTCGAACTGGGCTTGCGCAGCAACCTGGACAGCACACGCGCGCTGCTTGACGCGCTGCGCCACCGCCAGCAGCAGGGCGGCGCGCCCACGCGGCTGGTGTTCAGCAGTTCTGTGGCGGTGTTCGGGCCCGACCCTGCGGTGCCGCTGCCCGCGGTGGTGGCCGACACCACCCTGCCCACGCCGCAGACCAGCTACGGCACGCACAAGCTGATCTGCGAACACCTGGTGGCCGACTACACGCGCAAGGGCTTCATCGACGGCCGCGCGGCGCGGCTGATGACCGTCACTGTGCGGCCGGGTCGGCCCAACGGTGCGGCCAGTTCGTTTTTCAGCGGAATCATCCGCGAGCCACTGGCGGGCGTCGAATCGGTGTGCCCGGTGTCGCCAGACGTGCGGCACCCGGTGTCTTCACCCGCACTCACGGTGAAAGGCCTGATCACGGTCTATGAAGCCAGCCGCGAAGCCTTTGTCGGCCGCACCGCGCTGAACCTGCCGGGCTTGAATGTCAGCGTGCAGCAGATGCTGGACGCCCTGGCCGCCGTGGCCGGCCCCAAGGTGCGCGCGCTGGTGCGCTTCGAGCGCGACCAGCGCATCTCCGGCATCGTGACCAACTGGCCCAGCGGCGCTACCGCGCAGCGCGCAGCAGGCCTGGGCCTGCTGCCCGAGCACAGTTTTGAAGACATCATCAAGCAGTACATCGCCGACTGCCAGGCCAACCCGGCAGCATTGAAAGGGCTGAACGCATGAACCAGATCGACCTGAAGGGCCGCGTGGCGGTGGTCACCGGTGGCGCACAAGGCATCGGTTACGCCGTCTGCGAGCGCATGCTGCAAAGCGGCGCCACCGTGATGATCTGGGACATCGACGCCGCCCGCATGCAGGCGGCGAAGGACGCACTGTCCCCGCTGGGCACCGTGTACGCGCAGAACGTGGAACTGACCGACGACGCGGCCGTCGCAGCCGCCACGGCGCAACTGGGGAAGCTGGCCGGCCGCATCGACATCCTGGTCAACAACGCCGGCATCACCGGCGGCAACGGCACCACCTGGGACCTGGACCCTGTGGTGTGGCGCCGCGTCATCGAGGTCAACCTGATCGGTCCCTACCTCACCTGCCGCCACGTGGTGCAGGCCATGCTGAAAGCCGGCTACGGCCGCATCATCAACGTGGCCTCAGTGGCGGGCAAGGAAGGCAATCCCAACGCCGGCCACTACAGCGCCAGCAAGGCCGGGTTGATTGCGCTGACGAAGAGCCTGGCCAAGGAAGTGGCCACCAAGGGCATCCTGGTCAACGCCATCGCACCTGCTGCCGCGAAGACGGCGATGTTCGACCAGATGGCACAAAGCCACATCGATTACATGCTCAGCAAGATCCCGATGGGTCGTTTCCTCGGCGTGCAGGAACTGGCGGCCATGGCAGCATGGCTGGCCAGCGAAGAGTGTTCATTCAGCACCGGTGCGGTGTTCGACCTGACGGGCGGGCGCTCGACGTACTGAGCGCGCCGTGCTCTGAAGGCGTTCAGCCCTTCAGCCGATGCGCCCCAACAGCAGGTACTCCATCAGTGCCTTCTGCACGTGCATGCGGTTCTCGGCCTCGTCCCACACCACGCTCTGCGGGCCGTCCAACACTTCGGCGGTCACCTCTTCGCCGCGGTGCGCGGGCAGGCAGTGCATGAAAAGCGCGTCGGGCTGGGCCACGGCCATCATCTCTTCATCCACGCACCAGTCGACGAATGCCTTGCGGCGCTCTTCGTTCTGCGCCTCGTAGCCCATGCTGGTCCACACGTCGGTGGTCACCAGGTGCGCGCCTTCGCAGGCCTGCGTCGGGTGGTTGAAGACTTCGTAGCAGCTGGTGCTGGTGATGCCGGCCAGGCCCATGTCCACTTCATAGCCGCTGGGCGTGCTGATGTGCAGCTTGAAGCCCAGCAGTTCGGCCGCCTGCAGCCAGGTGTTGGCCATGTTGTTGCCGTCGCCCACCCAGGCCACCACCTTGCCGGCGATGCTGCCGCGGTGTTCGATATAGGTGAAGATGTCGGCCAGGATCTGGCAGGGGTGGTATTCGTTGGTCAGACCGTTGATGACGGGCACGCGTGAATGCCCCGCAAAGGCTTCGAGCTTGCTTTGCTCGTAGGTGCGGATCATCACGATGTCCACCATGCGGCTGATCACGCGCGCGGTGTCTTCCACCGGTTCGGCACGGCCCAGGTGGCTGTCGCCCGTGGTCAGGTGCACCACCGAGCCGCCCATCTGGTACATGCCGGCTTCAAAGCTCACGCGCGTGCGCGTGCTGGCCTTCTCGAAGATCATCGCCAGCGTGCGGTCCACCAGCGGCTGGTAGCGCTCATAGTTCTTGAAGCGCTGCTTGATGATGCGCGTGCGCTCGAACAGGTAGTTCAGTTCCTCAGCACGCAGGTCCTTGAATTGCAGGAAGTGCCGCATCAGACCGGGCCCCGGCTTCATGTTTCTGACAGGAAGGTCTTGATGATCGGGCACAGGATGGCCACGATCTGGTGCGCTTCGTCGGCCGACAGGATCAGCGGCGGCACCAGGCGAATCACGCTGTCGGCCGTGACGCTGAGCATCAAGCCGGCATCGGCCGCGCGCGACAGGATCACACCGCACGGCCGGTCCAGCTCAATGCCCAGCATCAGGCCGTAGCCGCGCACTTCCTTCACGCCGGCCACGCCGGCCAGTTCGCGCTCCAGGCCTTCGCGCAGCAGCGCGCCCACGGTGGCGGCATTGGCCATCACGCCGTCCTCTTCCATGATGCGCAGCGTTTCCACGCCAGCGCGCATGGCCAGCGGGTTGCCGCCGAAGGTGGTGCCGTGGTTGCCGGGGCCGAACACGTTGACAGCCTTTTCACCCACCACCAGCGCGCCGATGGGCACGCCCGA
>JAYSXE010000296.1:0-38078 GCA_043717565.1 Burkholderiales bacterium
GGTGCTTCTGGGCGTGCCCGTCGTCGGCGCCGCGCAGTGCACACTTCGCGTGTTGATCGATGAGAAGGGCCTTCATGGCACGGACCCCGCCGCCGCCCCACCTGGCGCGCCGCAGCTGGCTGCGCGACACGGCTGCAGGTTTCGCCGCTGCCGCCGGCCTGGGCGCGCCGGCAAGCTTGTTGCACACCGCCGCCAAGGCTCAGCCCGGCGAACGCTTTCCACAACGACCGGTGTCGTTGTGGGTGCCCTGGCCCGCCGGTGGTGCCACCGACCACACGCTGCGGCTGCTGGCCGAAGGCGCCGGCCGCCACCTGGGCCAGCGCGTGCTGACTGAAAACCGTGGTGGTGCGGGCGGCACGCTGGCCATGCCGGTGCTGCAACAGGCTGCGCCTGACGGCTACACCATCGCGCAAATGCCGCAGCCGGTGTTCCGCGCGCCGTGGACGCAAAAGCTGTTGTGGGACCCAATACGCGACACCACGCCCATCATCCAGATCAGCGGCGTCACCTTTGGCATCGTCGTGCCCGAGGCCAGCCCCTTGCACACGCTGGACGATGTGTTTGCCCTCGCGCGCAGCCACCGTGGGCGCCTGACGGTGTCGACCAATGGCGTGGGCACCACACCACATGGGGTGATCAGCCGGTTGATGCGCGAACGCGGGCTGGACTACGTGCACGTGCCCTACAAAGGCACTTCAGAACAGATGCTGGCCGTGTCTTCGGGGCAGGTCATGGTGGGCATCAATTCCAACGGCTTTGCGCCCTTTGTCGACGGTGGGCAGCTGCGCCTGTTGGCCACCTTGGGTGAAAGGCGCACGCGCCGCTGGCCACAGGTGCCCACGCTGAAGGAACTGGGGCACGGCATCGTCGCAATGTCGCCCTACGGCCTGGCCGGGCCGGCGGGCCTGCAGCCCGACACCGTCAAGACCTTGCACGACGCCTTTCGCGCTGCGATGTTCGAGCCCGTGCACGTGGCCGAGCTGGCCAAGTACGACCAGGAGCTGGCCTACCTGGGCCCTGAAGACTATGGCCGCGCGATGCGGGCTGCCTTTGAAAGTGAACGTCACGCCGTGCACAGACTGGGGCTGGCCCGAAGGGACAACTGAATGCCTCTGGGCGCTGGCGGCGCGGCCTTGCCGCGTTCAGCGCTGGCGTCGTGTCCGGCTTTTGACGCCCATCAAAGCCAGCGCCAGCAGCACCAGCGCCCCAGTGGCCGGTGCGGGCACGGCGGCAACCACGCCAAAGTTCGCACCGTTGGCGGCGCTGAATCTGAAGTTGGTGATGCCGAAGCGGGCCGACGCGGCGCTGAAGCGCACGTTGTCGAACAAACCCAGCCGGGCGCCGCCCAGGCCCACCACGTCGCCGTTGGCATCCACTTCCTTGAAGAAGTCGGCGATGTCAAACAAGCCAGCGGCCTGGAAAGCCAGCGGGTTGGTGTCGCCCAGGAATTGGAATTGGATGACGCCGCCTTCCAGCAGCGCCTGCGCCGGGTCGCCGAGCACGATTTCGTCCATCGCAAACAGGCTGTTGCCCAGACTCTGCACCTCCAGCACGATGGTGCCGTTGCGGTTGTCCAGGGCGCCGTTGATGGTCAGCCGGCCGGGCGAATTGCCGGGGTTCATCAGGCCGTGATTGACGACGTTGCCGTTGATGACGCCGCTGCCGCCCAGGTAGCCGTTGCTGCCGTTGGTCAGCGTGGGCGTGTTGACGGTGCCGTCGACCACCAGCACGCCGGTGCCCACCGTCTGGCCACCGCTGTCGAAGGCGTTGCCGATGCTGCCGCTGGCCGACAGGCTGCTGCCGCTGCCGACGATCACCGTACCGGCTGTGTTGGCCATGCCGCCGATCAGCACACGGGCGTTGGTTCCGACTGCGCTGACGCTGCTGCCCGCGCCCGACAGCGTGAGCTGCCCCACGCCAGCCGCGGTGGCGGTGGACTGGCGGCCGATGGACACCAGTGCGTTTGGCCCACTCACCGACAACGTGGAACCGCCGCTGATGTTGATGAAACCCGTGCCACCGGGCGCGTTGCCGGAAGCCCCGGCACTGAGGCTGGCGCCGGCCACCGTTGAACCGATGGTGATCACCGAGCCCCCGGCCACGTTCAGCGTGCCGGTGCCACCACCGCCGCGCCCGACCCCAATGCCGCCCGCCCCGCCGGCACTCGGGCCACCGTTGAGCAGGCCGTCGATGACGATGCGGCCGCCATTGACGTTGACCACACCGTTGGCACCGGCGTCCTGCCCGATCAGCATCACCTTGCTCTGCACCAGGCCGCCGTTGGTGATGTTCAGGGTGCCTGCGGCGCCGTTTCCACGGCCCACGGTGACAAAGCCGTCAGCAGCACCACCGATGACCAATGCCGAGCCCGCCCCGCTGACATTGGCCACGCCGGTTGAGGCGTTGTTGTCGGCTCCAGACCCGCGCCGGCCGATGTCGAAGAACAGGCCGTCGCCCGGCAGGTAGCCAGTGCCGGTGGGGTTGGGCACCGAGACATGGGTGCTGGTCACCTCAACCCGGCCGCCGGCCGAGATGTTCAGCGTGCCGCTGGCGCCATCTCGGCCGATGCCAACATAGGGCGTCATGCCGCTGTCGGCTGTGATGTCCAGACGGGATCCACTGCCGGTCACATTCAGCACCCCCGCCGAACCGGCACCGACGCCGACAAACATGCCGGTCTGGCCGTTCACGTTGGTCAACTGCACACCCAGGGTGTCGATGGCGACGCGTCCACCGTTGCTGATGGTGGCTGTGCCGTTGCCGGCCAGGCCGCCCTCGGCGCGCCCGATGTTCAGGAAAGCACCGCCATCGGCAATGGAAGTGGTGGATGTGTTGGTCGAAGAGTTCTTGCCGTTCAGCCGCAACAGCGAACCCACGCCGTCCACCGCCAGGCTGGCTGTGGCGCCGCCGCGGCCGATGCTCACGTAGGTCAGGCCTGTCTCGACGCCCGTGCCGCCGATCTGCCCCCCGTCCTGGATGGTGATGGAGCCGGTGGTGCCGGCGCCCTGACCGGCGTTCATGGTTCCGCGTCCGCCCGTGAAGTTGATGCGCGAGCCCGCGCCCTGCACCGTCAGCGAGCCCATCACATTGGTGGCTGTCGAGCTGGCGGCCAGCGATGCCACGTTGATGCCGCTGAATTCGCCCGCTGCCGTACTGCCATCCAGGGTCACGCGGCCACCATTGCTGACCAGCAGGCTGCCGTTGCTGTTCTGGCCCAAGGCGATGTTCAGCAAGCCCCGCGAGCCGGTTTGCGCTGCATTGCGCACCAGGTTCCAGACCGAGTTCATGCCGTCCACCACCACGCTGCCGCGGCTGCTTTCGTTGCCCGTGCGCGCCGTGCCGCCACCCGGGTTGGCAATGCTCAGGAACGAGCTGTTCACGCTGCCACCGGCGGTGACCTGCACGTTGCCAGTCGACGCGCCGCCAGGTGCACCGTAGGTGGTGCCGTCCGCAGCCGGCGTGAACATCGACGCGTTGCCGGCCGTGATGCTGCCCGCGGTGGACAGGCTGGAGCCTGCACCGCTGACCAGCAGGTTGCCGGTGGAACCCGCACCGTTGCTGATGAAAATGCGGCAGTTGAGCTGACAGGCATTGCCGTTGGTGCCATAGACGAAACTGGCACCGTCCAGCACCGAGATGCTGCCGCGCCCCAGACCACCCAGGTCGAGGTTGCTGCCATTGGCGAAGGTGACGAAGGTGCGCGAGCCTGCACCAGTGACGGTCAGCGTGCCGTCGCCGCTGGCGGTTGCGCCCAGCACCAGCCTGGCCACGTCCAGCTGGCTGCCTTCGTTCACTGTGAACTGCCCCAATGCGGAGACGCCAATGAACACGCCGTCGGCAAAGCTGCCATTGGGGTTGACGGTGCCGAAGTTTCCTGAAGTGTCGATGGCCGCGCCAGCGGGCAGCACGGTGGCGGCGCTGGCCAGTGCCAGGGCCCTGACGATCAGGTTGCTTCTGAACTGAAATCTCGCTTGCATGGAGCTTCTCCTGTTGAGCGGCCCCACCCGTACCCGCGCTGGCGAGCACCCCCCAAGGGCATGGCCTGCAAACAGTGTGCGCCTGTCCTGCGCGGGCGATCTCCTCAGTTTTGATGAGCCACCTCCCCCCGGGCTGGGTGGCGGGTTTCTACCCTTGCCAGGCGGGCTGTTGCGCCCTTTTCGGTCAGTGCCTTTGGAAGCGCAGCAGCCGCCCGCGGTAGGCGGCGGCATCGGCACGCGCCAGCTGCACGATGGGCGTCTGGCTCAGGCGGTAACCCTGCTGGGACAGCTGGCCCGAGAACGCAGCGCGGTTGCCGCGTTCGGGGTCGATGATCCACACCTCGCCCACCGGCGTGCCGTGGCGTTCAATGAACGACGCCAGCGCCGCGCTGGCGTCGCGGTCGTACAGCACGTCGCTGCCGATGATCAGTTCGTAACGTGTGGATACGTTTTGATCGGGGCCTTGTGCGGGCGTGCGTGCGCCGTCCCACTCGGCATGGCGGTACTTCATCGGCGGCAGGCCGTTGAGCAGCAGGTTGGCGGCCAGGAAGGGCGCGGCCAGTGGGTGGCAGTCGCTGGCGGTCATGTCGGCGCCGCGGCGGTGGCCCACCAGGCTGGCCAGTGCCAGGCCGCAACCCACCTCCAGGATGCGCTGGCCCGGCTGCAGCACATGGGCTGCCATGCAGGCCGCCAGGTGCGCACCTGAAGGCCACAGCTGGCCGAACAGGGGCCACAGCGCGCTGGAAACGCCCAGCCCTTCGGCCGTGCCCTGCGGGTCGCTGAACTGCTGCCCGTTCAGCAGCAGGCGTATCTGCAGGTCGGCCGCGCCAGTGATGGCGACACTTTCAAGGCGGGTCTGGTAGCCGGCGGGCATGGGCGCTGGGCGCGCCGCCGGTGGTTTGGGCTGCGGGCTGAAAGGGTCTGGGTGCTGACGAGTATGCGCGCTGCGCCGCTGGCCCGCTGTGGGCGCGCACGCCGTCACGGCGCCAGATAGCGGGCCTCCAGGTGCGCCTTGAAGTGCGCCGGGTTCAGGCGCTCGCCACTGGCGCGCACGGCCAATTCGTCGGTGGTCCAGATGCTGCCCTGGCTCCAGATGTGCTGCTGCAGCCAGCTGAACACCGGCGACAGGTCGCCAGCGTTGATGCGCGCGTCCAGGTCGGGCGTTGCGCGCCGCATAGCCGCAAACCACTGCGCGGCGTACATCGCGCCCAGCGAATAGCAGGGGAAGTAGCCGAACAGCGCGTCGGGCCAATGCACGTCTTGCAGCGGCCCGTCCTTGAAATTGCCGCGCGTGTCGATGCCCAGCAGTTCCTGCATCTTGGCGTCCCACAGCGCAGGAATGTCTTCGGGCTCGATGTCGCCCTCGATCAGCGGGCGTTCGATCTCGTAGCGCAAGATGACGTGGGCCGGGTAGGTCACTTCGTCGGCGTCTACGCGGATCAGGCCACGCCGCACCCGCGTCATCAGCCGGTGCAGGTTGTGGGGTTCGAAAGCCGGTTGTGCGCCAAATGCGGCGGTCACCAACGGCGCCAGTTGGTGCACGAAGCCGGGGTGGCTTCCCAGCTGCATCTCGAAGCTCAGGCTCTGGCTTTCGTGCAGCGCCATCGAACGCGCCTCGGCCACCGGCTGGCCCAGCAATTCACGGGGTAGGTTCTGTTCATAACGGCCGTGGCCGGTTTCGTGCACCGTGCCCATCAGGCTGCCCAGGAATTCGTCGTCGCGAAAGCGCGTGGTCATGCGCACGTCTTCGGGCACGCCGCCGCAGAAGGGGTGGGTGCTGACGTCGAGCCGGCCGCCTTCGAAGTCGAACTTCAGCAGGCGCATCGCCTGTTCGCACAACTGCCGCTGCGCGGCCAGCGCAAAGGGCCCGACGGGTTCGGCCAGCGGATGCACGGCGTCGCGCCGGGCCTGGCGGTCGATGACCTGCTGGATCAGGCCCGGCAACCATTGGCGCACCTCGCCAAACACGCGGTCGACTTCGGTGCAGGTCATGCCCGGCTCGAAGCGGTCCATCAGCGCGTCGTACCGGCCCACGCCCAATTGCTGCGACAGCAGTGCCGCTTCTTCGCGCGCCCCGGCCAGCACGTCGCGAAAGTTGACCAGGAAACCCTTCCAGTCGTTGGCCGGGCGCTGCTGGCGCCAGGCATGTTCACAGCGCGCCACGGCCAGACTCTGGCGCTGCACCAGGGCCTCGGGCAGCGCGTTGGCGCCGTGCCACTGGCGGTGCATTTCGCGCAGGTTGGCGCGCTGCAGCGGTGACAGGTCTTCCTGTTCGGCACGTTTCAGCCGCATGGGCAGCTCGGGGTCGGTGCGCATGCGGTGCAGCAGTGCCGACATTTCGGCCATGGCGGCGGCCCGTGCGTCGTTGCCTTTGGGCGGCATGTTGGCGGCCTGGTCCCAGGCGGCAACGGACTGCAGGTGCCCGAAGTGGTGCATGCGGGTCCACAGTGCCGTCAGGCCGTCGTAGGTGGGGGTGAGCATGGTCGTCATGGTGGCTGCGCCGGTGGTGTGCAGAGTCAGGAAAACCGCCATTCTCAGCGCAAGCACCAGCGCGCGATGCCGTGCTTTGGGTGCCCCCGTGTGGGGGAATGGAGTGAAACCGTGTTGGGCGGGGAGGGGAGGCCGGCGTTCAGCCCGGCTTCCAGGTGCCGGGCATGGCCCAGTACATGCCGCCCACGTAGAACAGGTAGCGCAGGAACTTGCCGGTGGCCATGTAGCCCAGGCAGGGCCAGAACGGCAGCCGCAGCCAACCGGCCAGCGCGCACAGCGGGTCGCCCACGAAGGGCAGCCACGACAGGAGGCAGGCCGGCGCCCCGTACCGGCGCAGCCAAGCCAGGGCGCGCAACTGCGTGGGTGTGTGCGTGGCGATGACGGTCGGCCCGCCCGTCTCGCAGGCGCGGCGTTGGGCCAGCTTCTCATACGCCTTTTCCGCGCCCAGGCCCATCCAGTAGCTGATGGCGCCGCCCGCGGTGTTACCGGCCGTGGCCACCAGCAGGGCCGGCCAGAACAGGTCGGGGTTCAGTTTCACCAGGCCATAGACCGCCGGCACGCTGGCCATGGGCAACAGCGTGGCCGACAGCAGCGAAACCAGAAAAACGGTCATCAACCCGTATTGCGGCAGCGCCAGCGCGGCCAGCAGAGCGTGTGTCCAGACATCCATCGTGGGTCAGTGTAGGTTCAGTGGCCGGCACGGCAGGCAGGCTGGCGTCAGACAGGGTGCACTGCCGTTGACGGCGGAAGCCGCCACTTGCGGGGCTGAAGCATGGAATGCAAGCCGCTCTCGCGCCGGCCTGCAAGGGCCGGTGGCTATACTCGCGCCTCTTTTTTAGGCAACCCGCTGCGGCACCGCGCAGTGCATCACGGGCGCCGGGCACGGCGGTTCCCCGCTGGCGCACCCCCCCACCCGACACCACCCGCCCGGCATGCGCATTGGCCAACACGAACTGAAGAACCACCTGTTTGTGGCGCCCATGGCCGGCGTCACCGACCGGCCTTTCCGCATGCTGTGCAAGCGCCTGGGTGCGGGCTATGCGGTCAGCGAGATGGTGACCAGCAAGCGGGAACTGTGGAACAGCCTGAAGACCTCGCGCCGCGCCGACCACACGGGCGAGAGCGCGCCCATCGCGGTGCAGATCGCCGGCGTTGACCCGCAGGAGATGGCCGACGCAGCCCGCTACAACATCGACCGCGGCGCGCAGATCATCGACATCAACATGGGCTGCCCGGCCAAGAAGGTATGCAAAGTGTGGGCCGGCTCGGCGCTGATGCAGAACGAACCGCTGGCCGTGGCCATTGTGCAGGCGGTGGTGGCAGCGTGCCAACCGCATGGCGTGCCGGTAACGCTGAAGATGCGCAGCGGCTGGTGTGCCGCCGAGCGCAACGCCGTGCGCCTGGCGCGGGCAGCGCAGGACGCCGGCGTGGCGATGGTGACCGTGCACGGCCGCACGCGTGAACAGGGCTACGGCGGCCAGGCCGAATACGACACCGTGGCGGCGGTGAAGGCGGCGCTGAAAATTCCGGTGGTGGCCAATGGCGACATCAGCAGCGCGGCCAAGGCCCGCCGCGTGCTGGACATCACGGGCGCCGACGCGCTGATGGTGGGCCGCGCAGCGCAGGGGCGGCCCTGGATCTTCAGCGAGATCGCCCACTACCTGGCGCACGGCGTGTTGCCGCCGCCGCCGCGCGTGCGCGACGTGGCGGCCTGGCTCACCGAGCACCTGCACGACCACTACGCGCTGTACGGTGAACACATCGGCATGCTGACGGCGCGCAAGCACATCGGCTGGGCCGTGCGCGACCTGCCCGGCGGCATCGCCTTCCGCGACCACCTGAACACGCTGCTGTCCTGCCAGCAGCAGCTGGAGGCGCTGGAACTCTTTTTCGAACACCTGGCGCAGCAGCACCACCGCTGGCCCGACGCTACACCAGAAGCCGCTGGCCGGGGCCTGCAGCCCGGTACCGCGGCGACAACCCATGAACAACCGTTGGAGGCGGCCGGGGCATGAACCGAAACGACATCGAGCATTGCGTGCGCAGCAGCGTCGAGCACTACCTGCGTGACCTGCATGGCAACGAACCCCACGCGTTGCACGAACTCTTCCTGGGCGTGGCCGAAAAGCCCTTGCTCGAGGTGGTGCTGCAGCACGCGCAAGGCAACCAGAGCAAGGCCGCGCAGTGGCTGGGCATCAACCGCAACACCCTGCGGCGCAAGCTGGTTGAACACCACATCGAGCCCTAAACGGAGAACCCATGTCCAGCACTTCCCACCCGACCGCCCTGCTGTCGGTGTCTGACAAGACCGGCGTGGTCGAGCTCGCGCGCGCGCTGGCCGAACGCGGCTTTCGCCTGCTGTCCACCGGCGGCACCGCAAAGCTGCTGGCGCAGGCCGGGCTGGCCGTCACCGAGGTGGCCGAAGTCACCGGCCTGCCCGAGATGCTGGACGGCCGCGTGAAGACGCTGCACCCCAGCATCCACGGCGGCCTGCTGGCGCGGCGCGGCCTGCCCGAGCACATGGCGGCGCTGCAGCGCCTGGGCATCCAGACCATCGACCTGCTGGTGGTGAACCTGTACCCCTTTGCGCAGGCCACCGCGCGCGCCGACTGCACGCTTGACGACGCCATCGAGAACATCGACATCGGCGGCCCGGCCATGCTGCGCGCCGCGGCCAAGAACTGGGCCGACGTGACGGTGCTGATCGACCCCAGCGACTACCCCCAGGTGCTGGCCGAACTGGGCACCGCCGCCGGCATACAGCGCAGCACGCGCCTGGCGCTGGCCAAAAAGGTGTTTGCGCACACCGCCGCCTACGACGGCATGATCAGCAACTACCTCAGCGCGTTGCAGCCCGGCGCCGAAGACGGCGGCGCTGCCGTGCCGACGCGCGAAGCCTTCCCGGCCGTGGTGACGCTGCAGCTGCACAAGACGCAGGACATGCGTTACGGCGAGAACCCGCACCAGGCCGCCGCCTTCTACCGCGAAGCACAGCCGGCGCCCGGCGCGCTGGCGCTGTGGCAGCAGTTGCAAGGCAAGGAGCTCAGCTATAACAACATTGCCGACGCCGACGCGGCCTGGGAATGCGTGAAGACCTTTGACGAGCCGGCCTGCGTGATCGTCAAGCACGCCAACCCCTGTGGCGTGGCGGTGGCCGCGCAACTGGTCGACGCCTATGCCAAGGCGTGGAAGACCGACCCCACGTCGGCCTTTGGCGGCATCATCGCCTTCAACCGCGAGCTTGACGCGCAAACGGCACGCCAGATCGGCGACAACAAGCAGTTTGTGGAAGTGCTGATCGCGCCGGGCTACACCGCCGAGGCATGCGCCATTCTGGCGGCCAAGCCGAACCTGCGTGCGCTGGAAGTGCCGCTGCCGGCTGCCGGCCAGGCAGCCAACGCGGTGGACTACAAGCGGGTGGGCGGCGGCATGCTGCTGCAGACGCCCGACGTGAAAAACGTGGCACGCGGCGAGCTGCGCGTGGCCACGAAAAAAGCGCCCACGCCCCAGCAGCTGGACGACCTGATGTTCGCCTGGAAGGTGGCCAAGTTCGTGAAGAGCAACGCCATCGTGTTCTGTGGCGACGGCATGACGCTGGGCGTGGGCGCAGGCCAGATGAGCCGCATCGACAGCGCCCGCATCGCCCGCATCAAGGCCGGCCACGCCGGGCTGTCGCTGGCCGGCTCGGCCGTTGCCAGCGATGCCTTCTTCCCGTTCCGCGACGGGCTGGACGTGGTCATCGACGAGGGGGCCAGCTGCGTCATCCAGCCCGGGGGTTCGATGCGCGATGAAGAGGTCATTGCCGCTGCCGACGAGCGTGGCGTGGTGATGCTGCTGACGGGCACGCGCCACTTCAGGCACTGAACGAACGGGCCGGCGGCGCGCAGTGACCGTGCCGCTGCCACGGCTTCCATGCCGGCGGCCGTAGCAGCGGCGCTGCCGGCGCCCCCGGGGCCAAGCCCTGCTGGCTCAAGGTGCTGTCGCCGCCTGCCGATATCGGTTTGTGAGCGGGCCCTGTCCTGACGGGCGCGGCGGCCGCAGTGCGCCACCACCCGAACGGCATCGCATGGCATTTGTAGACACCCAACCAGCACCCATCAACCGCGGCGATACCGCGGGTGAATGGGCGCGCTTTCGCGTTCGCAACAGTGCCAAGCTGATGGCGGCATTGCGGGAGCTGTGCCGCAACGACACCCCGCTGGTGGTGGGCGCGCCGGGCGGCAAGACGCTGCAGGTGGCCTTGTGGGCGGTGGACGACGTGAACCGGCGCCTGCACTTCAGGGTCGACACTGACGCCCAGGCGCTGAACGAGCTGGCCTATGAGTCTGACCTGTGGGCCGCGGCCTATGTGGACGACGACAAGCTGCAGTTCCCGCTGATGCGGCTGAACCTGGGCGTCGAGCGCAGCCGCCAGGTGCTGTCAGCCGACATTCCCGAGCAGCTGTACCGCCTGCCCCGGCGCCAGGCGGTGCGGGTGCGCCGCAACGACACCGACGGCCCGAAAGCGCGTTTTGCGCACCCGGCCGCGCCGGAGATGGATGTCACGTTGAAGCTGCTGGACGTCAGCAGCACCGGTTGCGCGCTGCTCAGCCCTGCCGGCGGCCCGATGTTGGCGCTGGGCCTGGCATTGAAGCAGGTGGAAATCGAACTGGACGACGACACCATCGTGTTCAGCGACCTGCTGGTGCACCACATCACCCGCCAGTCGGGCCGTGATGGCAGCAGCCGCGTCGGCTGTACCTGGCAGGGCATGCCCGAGGCCGCGCAGCTTCGCCTGCGTGAATGGATCGAAGGCGGCCGCCGCCGCCGCGACCTGATGTCGCTGTCGTTTGGCTGAATACCGCCGCGAAGGCGGGTTGATCCGCGCTACAGGGGCGGCACCGCGCAGGCGGTAGCATGCCGGCCATGTCAATGGCGGCCATCATGGGTCAGTTGCTGGCCTTCATCGCCCGGCTCATCACCGGCGCCCAAGGCCACTGGAAAGGCTGCCCGCCCAAGGCCGAGCAGCGCATCTACTTTGCGAACCATCAAAGCCACCTGGACTGGGTGCTGATCTGGGCCGCGTTGCCGCACGACCTGCGCGCCCGCACGCGCCCCATCGCCGCGCGCGACTACTGGACCTCGTCACCATTCAAGCTGTGGCTCACCACCGAGGTCTTCAACGCGGTGTACGTGAACCGCAAGCGCATCAAGGGTGCAGCCGCTGACGGCAGCGAAGACCAGGACCCGCTGGAGCCACTGGCCGAAGCGCTGGGCCGCGGTGATTCGCTGGTCATCTTTCCCGAAGGCACCCGCAGCGCGCGCGGCGATCCGGCCGACTTCAAGAGCGGCCTGTTCCACCTGGCGCAGCAGTTTCCGGCAGTGCATCTGGTGCCGGCGTGGATCGACAACGTGCAGCGTGTCATGCCCAAGGGCGAAGTGGTGCCGGTGCCTATCCTGTGCACCGTGACCTTTGGCGTGCCGTTGCAGCTGCACGCTGGCGAAGAGAAGGCGACCTTCCTGAACCGCGCGCGTGACGCAGTGTTGGCCGCCCGGCCGGCCCGGCGATGAACGAGCTGCGCCTGATGACGGTGAACGAGCAGGTTGGCCTGCTGTTCATCGCCCTGTTCGGCGCGCTGGCGCTGGTTTCGGCGCTGGTGGCCTGGCAGACCATGCGCGAGCCCGCGGCCGGGCACCCGCGCCCGTCGCTGGCTTCAGAAGAACGCAAGACGCAGACGCTGCGCGACCTGCGCGCGGTGTGGTTGGGAACCGTGGTGTTCTGGGTGTCGTGGGTGTCGGGCGCGGTGGGGGCCACGCTGGCTTTTGCGGTGTTTTCCTTCCTGGCCCTGCGCGAGTTCGTCACGCTGCTGCAAACACGCCGAAGCGACCACCGCAGCCTGCTGCTGGCATTTTTTGTCGCGCTGCCGCTGCAATACCTGCTGGTCGGCCTGCGCGCCTTCGACCTGTTTCCGGTGTTCGTGCCGGTGTTCGTGTTCGGCGCCATCCCGGTGGTGGCGGCGCTGGCCGGCGACCCCGAGCGCTTTCTGTCGCGCAACGCCGAAATACAGTGGGGCATCATGGTCTGCGTGTTTGGCCTGAGCCATGCACCGGCGCTGCTGCTGCTGAACCTGCCGCGGTTCGAAGGGCGCGGTGCCTTCCTGCTGTTCTTTCTGGTGATGGTGGCCGGGCTGGCGCACATCGCGCAGGAACTGGCCAGCCGCCGCCTGCGGCGCCGGCCGGTGGTGCGGCAGATCGACCGCAGCTTCTCGTTCCGCGCCTGGGGCCTGGGCGTGCTGGCGGCGGCGCTGCTGGGGGCAGCGCTGTTCTGGATCACGCCGGTGAACCCGCTGCACGCGGCACTGGCCGCCGCCGTGGCCGGTGGCTGCGGCACCCTGGGCGACCTGGTGATGCGGGCGATGAAGAAGGACGCCGGTGTCCGCTACTGGGGCAACCGCAGTTCGGTCACCGGCGCCGTGGGTTTGCTGGACCGGCTGGCGCCGTTGTGTTTTGCGGCGCCGGTGTTTTTCTACACCGTGCGCTGGACCTTCGGCTGACATGCACACCGCCGCGTTCCCCGCTACCGCCGCATGTTGATCCTGGGCCTGGACCCTGGCCTGCAGCGCACCGGCTTTGGCGTTGTGCAGGCCGAAGGGCAGCGCCTGGGCTATGTGGCCAGCGGCACCATCAGCACCACCGAAGTGGCGCGCGGTGATTTGCCGCTGCGCTTGAAGATCATCTTCGACGGCGTGCAAGAGGTGGTGCAGCGCTACCAGCCCGACTGTGCGGCGGTGGAGATCGTGTTTGTCAACGTCAACCCGCAGAGCACGCTGCTGCTGGGCCAGGCGCGCGGCGCCGGCATTGCTGCACTCGTCAGCCAGGGCCTGCAAGTGGCCGAGTACACCGCACTGCAAATGAAGAAGGCGATCGTGGGCCACGGCCTGGCCACCAAGGCGCAGGTGCAGGAAATGGTCAAGCGTCTGCTGAAATTGCCCAGCCTGCCGGGCAAGGACGCCGCCGACGCGCTGGGCCTGGCCATCGCCCATGCACACGCCGGCGCCAGCTTCGCGGCACTGGAAAAGGCCTCGCCGCTGCAGCGGCGCCAACACGCCCAGTACCGCAAGGGCCGCACCTACTGAAAGCGGGCACGCCGCACCGCCAGGCTGCGCGTGCCCAAGGCGGGCGCCACAGCGTGACGAAATGCAGACATCGGGCTTGAACGGCACCAGCGCAGCACCAGCAGCCCCGAAATGCGGGTCGCCAGCCCTGTTTCATTTGCAGCCGCCTTGTGGCAGTCTTTGCTTCAATGGTTTGACAGCGCCCGGTGGACCGGTGCCGGGCGTGGTTCAGCAGCAGTTGGTCAGGAGTTCAGCATGAGCCTTGGAAACAGCAGCCCCTCTTCGGCCTTGGCCCTTCGGCAAGCGGGCCCCACCATCGGTGTGGCGCGCATGCGCTCGCTGTACCGGCTGGGCGATGTGGAGCAGCGGCTGGACAAGCTGCCGGCGCATGATCACGAAAGCCTGCGCGCCACCTACGAACGCATGATTGAGAAAGGCGCAGAGCGGTTCCAGGTCAAGCCCGGCGGCCTGCCGGCGATGGAACACCTGTACGACGACCTGCCCAACTTCACCGAAGTGCTCGACGACGTGAAGCGCCAGCTGGCGCTGTGCCAGGACAGCGGCGACGCGCTGGAAATCACGCCCATGCTGCTGCTGGGGCCGCCGGGCATCGGCAAGACCCACTTCGCGCGCGAAATCGCGCAGCTGCTGGGCACCGGCATGGGCTTCATCAGCATGAGCAGCCTGACCGCCGGCTGGGTGCTCAGTGGCTCGTCCAGCCAGTGGAAGGGCGCCCGCGCCGGCAAGGTGTTCGAAACCCTGGTGGACGGCGCCTATGCCAACCCGGTGATGGTGGTGGACGAGATCGACAAGGCGCGTGCCGAGCACGCCTACGACCCGCTGGGGGCGCTGTACAGCCTGCTGGAACAGGACACGGCCGGTGCCTTCACCGACGAGTTCGCTGAAGTCGCCATCGACGCCAGCCAGGTCATCTGGGTGGCCACGGCCAATGACGAACGGGGCATCCCTGAACCCATCCTGAACCGCATGAACGTGTTCGAGGTCGCCGCACCCGACGCCGTGGCGGCGCGCCACATCGCGCTGCGCCTGTACAGCCAGCTGCGGCAGGGCCATGCCTGGGGTGAAAGGTTCGACGAAACTCCGGCCGAACCGGTGCTGGAGCGCCTGGCCTCGCTGGCCCCGCGCGAGATGCGCCGCGCCTGGATGACCGGTTTTGGCAACGCGCGGCTGGCCGGCCGCCACAACGTGCAGCTGGTCGACCTGCCCGACGCCCACGCGCGGCGCGCCAGCATCGGTTTCACGCAGTAGCTGGCGCCGTGGCCGCTGCGGGCCGCCCTGTCCGCGCCGCGGGCGGCCGAGAGCATGCAGCCGGCTTCGGGCAGGGCCCGGCAGGCCCAAGTCCTGCGCTTCCGGCACCAGCATGCAGGCATGCCTGGGCGCCTGCTCTGTCTGTTGTTGCGTGGCCTGCTGGGCCTGACCAGCGCGGGCTGGGCGCAGTCGCGCGTGGCTGCACTGCGCACCGGCGCCATCAGCGGCGACAACATGCTGGCCGCTGCCCTGCAGCGGCAATGCAGCCGTTTTGCGCGCCTGTTTGACATCCAGGTTGACCTGCAGGTGCCGGCCGACGTGCCCGCCAGCGCGAAGGCCGTGAACGCCCTGCTGCACATGGTCAACGAGGCCTTGAACAACGTGCGGCGGCACACGCAGGCGCGACAGGTGTGGGTGAGCCTGACCGAGCTGCCGGGCGCGCTGCAGCTGGTGGTGCGCGACGACGCCGGCCAGCGCAGCGGCAAGGCTGCACCGGCCTTCGAGCCGCGGTCGCTGAGCGAGCGGGCGCATGAGCTGGGCGGCGCGGTGGAACTGCGCCAGCGCAATGGGTTGGACATCGAGATCGTCGTCACCCTGCCGAGCTGAGGCTGCACCGGGTCATTGATCTGCCAGGACCGGCGACCAGCAGGACCGGTGTGTGGGCTGGCCCGCGGTTTGCCCGTGGCCCGTGGCCCCTGCGTGTGGACCAGGCCTACCGCTGAACCACGGCTTGCAGGTCGTCGGGCCAGTCATCGGTGTGCTGCGGCACCGGCGCACCGTCGGTCAGCAACTGCGACAACACGGCCGCGTAGTCGCCGCCAGCCTCGGGCTGGTTGATGCCGGCGTGCAGGCAACTGCCCAGCGCATTGCCGCCGAAGCCGTTGGTCTCGTGCCAGCGCGCGCCGTGGTCCAGCAGCAGCTGCACCATCACGGCATCGCCGCGAAAGGCGGCGTGGTTCAGTGCGCTGGCGTTCCAGTCACCCCGCGCGCCCACTGGCCAGCCCAGATGCAGCATCAGGCGCACCGATTCCAGGCGGCCGCGTTGCGCCTGGTCGGGCAGCAAGCGCAGCGCAGGCGCGTCCAGTGCCGCGATGGCATCGGGGTGGGCCGCCAGGTGCGCGCGTGCCGCCACCTCGTCTGCCGCTGCGCAGGCGGCCAGGAAGCGGCTGTGCGGGTCTTGCGGCGCGTGGTGGCCCAGAGAGGCCAGCGTGGCCACAGTGGCGGTGTCGCCCAGCAGTGCGGTCAGCGTGGCGGGTGTGCGGCCTTGGTCGTCGCGCGCAGCAGGGTCGGCGCCGCGCGCCAGCAGCAAGCGGATGAAGTCCACCGAGCGCCCGCGCAGGATGGCGTGGTGCAGCGGCCCGCCGCCCGGGCCGCGTTCGTGCACGTCGGCGCCCAGGTCCAGCACCTGCTGCAGACTTTCCAAGCTGTCGTGGTCCAGCTGGCGGTACAACGCGTTGGTCTTCTGCCAGCGCGCACCCGCGTGCACCAGCGCGGCAATGATGCGCCGGTCACTTTGTTCGGTAGCGTGGTAAAGCGATTCGTTGTCGTTGGGGTCGGCGCCGGCGGCCAGCAGCGCCTGCACGGTGTCGAAGCAGGCTGCGCGCGACACCGCGCCGTACAGCACCGGCAGCTTCTCTTCGGGCCGCGCCGGGTCGGCCCAGCGCGTGTTGGGGTCGGCACCCTGGTTCAGCAGCCACTGCACGGTGGCCACCAAGCCTGGGCGCAGTGTGTCGATGCGGGCCAGCGACGACGCAGCAGCCAGCGCCAGTGGCGGCGCCTGCAGCGGCGGCAGCGGGGTGGCCAGGTCGGCAGGCTTTAGGGCCTGCTGGACGGCGCTCAGGTCGCCTTGCACCAGCGCCAGCGGAAAGCTGCGCCAGCGGCGCGACTGCAGCAACGCCCACGCGCGCTGCGGCTGCGGCACCTGCCAACCCTGGCCCAACGCCAGGGTCAACACGCGCTTCTCGAAGTCGGTGTCCGAAAGGTCGGCGCTGGCCCGGCGTTCAACTTCTTCAACCAGCCGGGGCCAGCTGGCAAAACCGTATTCGCGGGCGATGACCAACTGCGCGGCAGCCAGTTGCGGCGCCCGGTCTTTGCCGGCGTCCACGCGGTAGGGCGCAGCGCGCGCCCGTGCGTCAGGCTCAGCCGCACGCAGCGCGCGCAACAGCTCTCGCGCTTGCCGGCGCAGGTGGTCGATGTGGGGGCGGGGTGGGAGTGTTGAAGCCATGAATCCCTCATGCGTGTGTGCCTGGTGGTCCGCACCGTCAGGCCGCATAAAGGCAGGCAGGTGAGGTGCTGTGCAATGAAGCGCGCGCTTCGGCTTGCACAGCCCGTTGAAGCAGGTGGGTTCAACCCTGTCCGCGGACCCGGTGGCGCCCTGGCCGCGCCGGCGGGCACTGTGTCATGACACGGGGCTGGGCGTCAACCACATCGCGCACGCTGAGCAGTTCGTCATCCTCGCCCGTGCGGGCAACACGGTGTTGTTGTTCCCGTGTGTAACGCGCCTCTGTCGCCAGCGTGACAACGGTTGTCGTGGTCTCATCGAGCATTGGGGTTTGTCTGCATATTTGCAGGGGTAGTCGGCATCCAACTGCGCTGCAAAGTGCTGCCAGAATCAGAGCGGTCGGACGCCGAAAAAGATCAAGAAACTGAAAAAGCGTTCTTGCCTATCAGGGGGTTTTTTTGTGATCAACTGTTCCCTGCGCCGCGTGGTTGGCGTGTCGCTGCTTCTCGCAGCCCAGGTGCTGCCGCACAGCGCGACAGCGCAATCCACCGCAGCGCCGGCGCCACCCGCTGCAACGCCTGCACCCACTTCAAAGAACGTGGCGCCCGGATTCCAGGGCCTGTCGGTCAAGGACAAGGTGCTGTTGATGCCAGTTGACGTTGAGCTGTTCTCGCTCAGCGCCGGTGGTGTTGCAGAGCCCAAGGCCGACTGGACCGAGGCCGCGCAGGGTTTCATGAACGCGGCCATCAGGAACAAGAAGACTGCGCTGAAGATGCAGTCCCTGGAACTGAGCAACAAGGAAGCCGACGAGTTCGGCGAGCAAGTGGGCTTGCACGCCGCGGTGGCGGGCTCCATCGCCCTGCACCACAGCATGGGTGGTGTGTGGGCGCTGCCCACGAAGGCCGGCCAGCTGAACTGGAATTTCGGCGATGCCATGGCCCCTCTCCAGGCCAAGACCGGCGCGCGATACGGCCTTTTCGTGTGGGTGCGGGACAGTTACGCCAGTGCCGAGCGCAAGGCGGCCATGGTGCTGCTGGCGTTTGTTGGTGTCGGGCTCACGGGCGGCATCCAGGTGGGCTATGCGTCATTGGTTGACCTGCAGACGGGCCAGGTCGTCTGGTTCAACCGGCTGGCGCGTGCATCAGGCGACTTGCGCGAGGCCGCTTCGGCCAAGGAATCCATCGACAGCCTGCTGGCCGACCTGCCCGCCGCCAAATGAACCGCCGCCGTTGGCTGCAGGCCGGCTGCGGCCATTGCGCCGCGTGGGCGTCGTGGTCGCATGCGCAGCAAACCCCGGCATGGGCGCCGCCTGTCCGCTTCAGCCGGCCCGACCTCAGCACCGACGAGGGTGGCCTGTGGGCCATGATGGACCGGCAGGAAACGCGGCTGCGGCGCAGCCCCTTCCTGATGCGCCAGGACGTGCTGGGCAACTACCTGAACAGCGTGGCCTGCAAACTGGCGGGCGCGCACTGCCCCGACATGCGTGTGTATCCCATCCGGGCGCCGTTCTTCAATGCCAGCATGGCGCCCAACGGCATGATGCAGGTCTGGACCGGCTTGCTGTTGCGCGTGGAAAACGAAGCGCAACTGGCTGCGGTGTTGGGGCACGAGGTGGGCCACTTCATGGAACGCCACACGTTGGAGCAACTGCGTGATATCCGGTCGCGCTCATCGTTTGGCTTGTTCCTGGCCATGTTTGGCCTGGTGGGCTTGATCGCGCAAATGGCCAACATGGCCGGCGCCATGGCGTTTTCGCGCGACCACGAACGCGACGCTGACCGGATTGGCGTTCAGCTGATGCGCGCCAGTGGCCATGACCCCCGCGAAGCTGCCAAGGTGTGGGCCTATTTGCTGGACGAGTTGAAGGCGACGCCCGACAACGACCCCACCAAGAACAGCGTGCTCTTCGCCACGCACCCGCCGTCTGAAGAGCGCATGCTGACGCTGCGGGAAATGACCAAGTCCGACAGCGGCCAAACCTACGAGACCGAGTTCCAGGCCATCCTGAAGCCGTTTCGCTTTGAAATGCTGGAAGACGAACTCAAGCGTTCCAAACCGTACGAGACCGTGGTGCTGCTGAACCGCCTGCTGGCGCGCGAAGCCGACAGCGCTGAGCTGCTGTTCTTTCGCGGCGAAGCCTATCGCCTGCGCGCGGTTGAAGGCGATCTTGAACTCGCACTGAAAGACTACTTGAATGCCGTCAAGCTGGGCAGCGAACCCGCCACAACGCACCGTGCGTTGGGCGAGCTTTACAAGCGCAGGCAGCAGGTGCCCGAAGCCAAAGGGGCGTGGCAGCGGTATCTGGAACTGGCGCCCCAGGCGCCCGATGCCGAACTCATCAAACAACAGTTGGAGGAACTCAAATCATGAATCGTCGGCTGGCCGTTCTGGCTGCTGCTGCCGTGCTGGCAGGTTGCGCCCAAATCTCGCAAGTGGCGTCGGGTGATGTCACGCTGCGCGATCGCCTGGTGGTCACGGTGGACAAGCCCTGGAACCAGTTCGATCGCGGCACGGGAGACAACGTTCCCACGTGGACGCAAGACGGCGTGACGGTGGACACGCTGCGCTTTTATGTCGGCCTGAAAGACGGCGAACTGCTGGCGCCCACGCCGCCCAAGCCAGAAGGGCAGAAGCCGCTGGCTTTCAAGGCCAACATGCAGACGGCGGAGATCGTGGCGCTGTTTGAAGCGATGTACTCGCGGGGCGGCTCCACGTTCAAGCTCGACAAGGTGGGCCCGCACTCCTTCGTCGGCGCGCAGGGTTTCAGGTTCGACTTCAGCAGCATCCGCAAGGCCGACGACGTCAGGCTCACCGGAGTCGGCTGGGGTGCGGTGCGCAACGGCGAGCTTTTTGTCGTGACTTACACAGCGCCGCGGCTGGCCTTTTTTCCGCAACACATCAAGAGCGCAGAGAACATCGCCCGGTCAGCCCGGGTCAGGTGAAGCCAGGCGTCGGGTACGGCGCCACCCCGGCACGTGCCGGGCGGCGCCCCGTCCGCGCAGGCCCTTCCGCCCAGCAGCGTGTTCACTTGGGCGCGGTTGGCGCTCTGGCCGGTGTTACGCGCCAGATGGTGTTGCCCACGTCGTCGGCCACCAGCAAAGCGCCTGCGCCGTACATGGCCACACCCACAGGCCGCCCCTGGGCGTTTCCGTCGCCGTCCAGGAAGCCGGTCAGCACGTCAATGGGCAACCCTGTGGGCTTTCCCGCGTTGAAGGCCACGAACACCACCTTGTAGCCCGAGGCTGGCCTGCGGTTCCAGGAGCCGTGCAAACCCACAAACACGCCGGCTGGTGACACGCTGGGCGGTTCGCCGGCGGCGCGGCGGGTCATCGCGGCCGGCAATGGGCCGGATGCAGACCATGCCAGCCCCAAGGGCGCGACATGCGAGCCCAGCGCGTAGTCGGGCACCAGGGCGCGGCTGACCAGGTTGGGCCGCTGCGGCTTCACGCGCGCGTCCAGGTGGGTACCGTACCAGCTGTACGGCCAGCCGTAGAAGCCGTCGCGCTGTACCGACGTCAGGTAGTCGGGCACCAGGTCGCTGCCCAGTTCGTCGCGCTCGTTGACCACGGTCCACAGCGTTCCATCGGGTGCCCAGGCCATGCCGTTGGGGTTGCGCAACCCGGTGGCGAAAGGGCGTTTCGCGCCACTGGCGATGTCGATTTCCCAGATGGCGGCCCGCCCCTCTTCTTCGGCCATGCCGTTTTCTGCCACGTTGCTGTTCGAGCCCACGGTGGCGTACAGCCGCTGGCCGTCGGCGCTGGCAATGAGCGACTTGGTCCAGTGGTGGTTGCGGGGCCCGGCGGGCAGGTCCACCAGCTTGCGGCCGGGGGCGCTGATCCGTGTTTGACCGCCGCGGTACGGGTACACCATCACGGCGTCGGTGTTCGCCACGAACAACTGGTCGCCCACCAGTGCCATGCCGAAAGGTGAGTGCAGGCCTTCAAGCAGCAGGAAGCGCGCGTCGGCGCTGCCGTCTCCGTCGGTGTCGCGCAGCAGCGTGATGCGGTTGGCGCTGGGCACGCCGGCACCGGCTTTTTTCATCACCTGCTTCATCACCCAGCCCTTGATGCCCTTGGCGTCTTCGGGCCGATCAGGGCCGTTGGTTTCGGCCACCAACACGTCACCGTTGGGCAGCATGTGCAGCCAGCGGGGGTGATTCAGGCCGACGGCAAACGCCTGCACGGACAGGCCATCGGCAGGCAGCGGCGCGGCGCCTTCGCGCCAGCCCACGGCAGGCGCGATTTTCACGGTGGGAATCAAGGTGACGACAGGCTCGGGAATGACCGGCCGCAGACCGGTGTCGGCGCCTGGTCTCAGTTTGGACTGCTCGGCGCAGCCGCCCAGCAGCACGGTAAAGGCCAGAGCCGGCAGCGCGCTGCGGCGAAGTGAGAGGGGTGCCATGGGTTCCTTGTGAATGCCAAGGCAGTGTGGTCGCGCAGCGCGCATTCCGCGGCAGGGCGAATTCCCCGGGGCTTGTAGGACAGGCGGCCTGGCGTTGCGCTGGCGCGCCGCGCGCCAACCGGGCTTCAGACGGCAGTCAGCCCGCCAGCGCCGCCACCGCCTGCTGCGCCGCGTGCACGCCCTGGTCCACCAGCTGCTGCTTCCACACCGGCGTGTCGGTGTAGAAAGCGTCGCGAAACTGCTGCTTGACGGCGCGGCGTTGGTCGGCGCCCGCCTCGGGGTGGTTGTCCAGCCAATGCTCGGCGCGCAGGGCCAGCGTCACCTGTTCCAGCGGCTGCGTGCCGTACTCCATCGCAATGCCGCTGTATTGCGCCTGGGCGCACTCTTCGTCGACCACGTTCCACATCAGCCCGGTCAGCACGGCACTGGTTGAACTGCCGTCGTAGATGGACGTGACCTCGGGGCCCCACACGCGGCGGGTGCGCGCCAGGGCCTCGTCGTCGGGCCGGTAGGCGTAGATGCGCTCGCCGTGGCCGCTGGGGCCCAGGCCGGTGTGCAGGTCGATCCAGGCCAGCTGCTGGCAGCGCGTGGCGTGTTCGCGCATCACGTGGCGCAGCGTCTGCTGGCTCCAGGTGGGGCGGTGGCCGCCGAAGAACAGGCCTTGCGGGTGCGCGTACTGCCCGGCCGTCAGCGCGGTCTGCAGCGTGCGGGCACCGTGCTGCTGCCCCCAGGCTGCCAGGGCGGCCTCATTGGCCGGCGTGGGCGGCCACTGCGCCGGCAGCAGCCAATGGTGGATGGCGTCGTAGGCCGTGTTGTGCGGCGGCACACGACTGAAGTCCTGCCAGTTGCGGTTCAGGTCGACGTTTTCATGCGTCACGCGCCGCCACCAGCTGAAGCCATACGGGTTCAGAGCGTGCACCAACAGCACCGCCACGCCGGCGCGTTGCGCGGTCTTCACGAAGCCACTGTCAGAGAGGTCGGCCAGCAGCGCACGCTGCACACCCGAGCCGGCAAAACCTTCCACACCGTGGCAGGCGCTGGTGACGAGCAACAGACTTTTGGCGTCGCGCGCGCCCAGCCGGGCCACGTCCATGGCCAGCGGCTCGCCGTCGCGCCCCAGCAGCGGGTGCGGGTGCGACTGCACGGGCAAGCGCGCCGCTTCACACGCGGCCAGAAAGCCGGCACGCGCTTCGGCGTAGCTCTGGGAGAAGTGGGCTTCGGCGGCGGTGGTCATGGCAGCCCTTCAGATCAGCGCTGTGGTGCCGGGCCGTTCAGCCACGCTTCGGCCAGCCGCACCCAGGCCGTGGCGCCCAGCGGTATCAGGTCGTCGTTGAAGTCGTAGCTGGGGTTGTGCAGCATGCACGGCCCCAGGCCGTGGCCGCCTTCGCGGTGGCTGCCGTCGCCATTGCCCAGCGTGAAGTAGCAGCCGGGCTTGGCCTGCAGGAAGTAGCTGAAGTCTTCGGCGCCCATGGTCGGCTCGAAAGGCACCACGTTCTTTTCGCCCACCACCTGCGCCAGCGTCTTGCGCACGAACTCGGTTTCCAGGGCATGGTTCACGGTGGGCGGGTAGTTGCGTGAGAACGAAAATTCGCAAGTGGCGCCAAACGCGGCGCTGGTGTGCTCGGCCACTTCACGCATGCGCTGTTCAATCAGGTCCAGCACCTCGATGGAGAAGGTGCGCACGGTGCCCTGGATCTCGGCCGAATCGGGCACCACGTTGGTGGCCTCGCCGGTGTGGATCATCGTGACGCTGATGACGCCAGGGTCGATGGGCTTGCGGTTGCGGGTGATGATGGTCTGGAAGGCCATCACCATCTGGCAGGCCACCGGCACCGGGTCCACGCCCAGGTGCGGCAGCGCGGCGTGGCTGCCCTTGCCGCGGATGGTGATCTTGAACTCGTTGCTGCTGGCCATCATGGCGCCCGGGTTCACACCCACCATGCCCACCGGCATGCCGGGCCAGTTGTGCAGGCCGAAGATGGATTCCATCGGGAACTTGTCGAACAGCCCGTCGTTGATCATCTCGCGCGCGCCGCCACCGCCCTCTTCGGCCGGCTGGAACACCAGGTAAACCTTGCCGTCGAAATTGCGGTGCTTCGACAGGTGCTTGGCGGCCGCCAGCAGCATGGCGGTGTGGCCGTCGTGTCCGCAGGCGTGCATCTTCCCTTGGTGCCGGCTGGCGTGGGCAAAGGTGTTGTGCTCGGTCATCGGCAGCGCGTCGATGTCGGCCCGCAGGCCCACCGCGCGGCTGCTGGTTCCGTTCTTGATGATGCCCACCACGCCGGTCTTGCCCATGCCGCGGTGGATGGGGATGCCCCAGCTGGTCAGCGCCTGCGCAATGACGTCGGCCGTGCGCTGTTCCTGGAAGCACAGTTCCGGGTGAGCATGGATATCGCGCCGGATGGCGGTGATGGTGGCCGCATCGGCCAGGATGGGTTCGATCAGGTTCATGGCGGTTGTGCAACGGCAGGCTGGGGTGGTCTCATCTTAGTGCTGTCCGCCAGCGCTTGGCTGCAAAAGGCGGGGTTGGAGTGCCGACTTTCAGCCGGTCTGGCCGCCGCGGGCCCGGCGCGCCTGTGGCACAGTGCGGCGCATGCCACCAAGCACCCCACCCGCAGCTGAAGCGCCAACAAGCGCACAAACCCGCACCGTGCAGGGCGCGTGCCCGCACGACTGCCCCGATACCTGCGCGCTGCGCGTCACGGTGGAAGGCGGCCGCGTCACCCGCGTGGCCGGCGACCCCAGCCACCCGCCCACCCACGGCGCCTTGTGCACGAAAGTCAGCCGCTACGCCGAGCGCACCTACGCGCCCGACCGTGTGCTGACGCCGTTGCGGCGCGTGGGCCCCAAGGGCGCAGGCCGCTTCGAACCCGTGGGCTGGGACGAAGCGCTGGCGGACATCGCCGAGCGCCTGAAGGCCGTTGCCGCCGAAGACCCGCAGGCGGTGCTGCCCTACAGCTACGCCGGCACCATGGGCCTGGTGCAGGGTGACGGCATGGCGGCGCGTTTCTTCCACAAGATGGGTGCCAGCCTGCTGGACCGCACCATCTGCAGCATGGCCGGCGGCGACGCGCTGGTGGCCACTTATGGCGCCAAGGTGGGCATGCATGTGGAACAGTTTGCGCACAGCAAGCTCATCCTCATCTGGGGCAGCAACCCCATCACCAGCAGCGTGCACTTCTGGAACTTCGCGCAGCAGGCCAAGCGCGCCGGCGCACGGCTGGTCTGCATCGACCCGCGCCGCACTGAAACGGCCGAGAAGTGCCACCAGCACATCGCGCTGCTGCCCGGCACCGACGGTGCGCTGGCGCTGGGCTTGATGCATGAGCTGATCACGCACGACCGGCTGGACCACGGCTACCTTGAAAAGTACGTGGAAGGTTGGCCTGCGCTGCGCGAACGCGCGCTGCAGTGGCCCGCCGAACGGGCCGCCGCCACCTGCGGCATCACCACCGACGAAGTGCGTGAACTGGCGCGCGAATACGGCAGCACGCAGCCGGCGGCCATTCGGCTGAACTACGGCATGCAGCGCGTGCGCGGCGGCGGCAATGCAGCGCGCCTGGTGGCCCTGCTGCCTTGCCTGGTGGGCGCCTGGCGCCAACCGGCTGGCGGGCTGTTGCTGTCGGCCTCGGGCTGGTTTCGCAACGCCAAGCACGACGCCTGGCTGCAGCGCCCCGACCTGCTGGCCGGCCGCACGCCGCGCACCATCAACATGTCCACCATCGGCGACGACCTGCTGCGTGAAGCCTCGCCCGGCTTTGGCCCGAAGGTGCAGGCGGTGGTGGTCTACAACAGCAACCCCGTGGCGGTGGCGCCCGACAGCCGGCAGGTGGCGCGCGGCTTTGCCCGCGAAGACCTGTTCACCGTGGTGCTGGAGCACTTCCTGACCGACACCGCCGACCACGCCGACTACGTGCTGCCCGCCACCACGCAGCTGGAGCACTGGGACGCGCACATGGCTTACGGCCACACCTACGCCATGCTGAACAAGCCGGCCATCGCGCCGGTGGGGCAGTCGCGTTCCAATGCCAGCATCTTTCGCGACCTGGCGCGCCGCATGGGTTACACGGAAGCCTGTTTCGAAGACAGCGACGAGACCATGGCGATGGGCGCCTTCAAGGCCGAACAGGTGGACCTGCAGGCGCTGGACGCGCAGGGCTGGAGCCGGCTGCGCATTGCCGACGCGCCCTTTGCCGAAGGCGGTTTCCCCACGCCCAGCGGCAAGGCGCGCGCCGCCGAAGCGCCCGGCCTGGGCGTGCCCGACCATGTGCCGAACTACGAAAGTGTGCAGTCTTCGCCCGAGCTGGCGGCGCGCTTTCCGCTGGCCATGATTTCACCGCCGGCGCGGCACTTCCTGAACTCCACCTTTGTCAACGTGGCCAGCCTGCGCGCCGCGCAGCGCGAACCGCTGGTGGAACTGCACCCGCAAGACGCGGCTGCGCGCGGCATCAGCACCGGCAGCACGGTGCGTGTTTTCAACGACCGTGGCGAATACCGCTGCAAGGCCGAGGTGACCGACCGCGCGCGGCCCGGCGTGGTCAACGGCCTGGGCGTGTGGTGGCGCAAGTTCGGCCTGAACGGCACCAATGTCAATGAACTCACCCACCAGCGGCTGACTGACATGGGCCGCGCGCCGGTGTTCTACGACTGTCTGGTCGACGTGCAGGCGGCCTGAAGCTGCGCTGCGCACTTCTGTACTCCGGCCACTTGCCACCCCGCCCCGTGCCCGCTGATGAAGTTTGCCCGCAAGCCCAGCCCGCACGGCGCCGGAGCCGCCTGCTGATGGCCGGCCTGGGGCTGGTCGGCACGTCATTGTTGGCCGTGGCGGCGGTGTGCCTGGGCGGCGGCTGCAGCAGCTTGGGCTACTACACCCAGGCCGTGAACGGACACCTGGACGTGCTGCAGCGCGCACGCCCGGTGGCCGACGTGATGGCCGACATGCAAACCCCCACCGCGCTGCGCGAGCGCCTGGCGCTGGCCCAGCGCATGCGCGACTTTGCCGTTGCCGAACTGAAGCTGCCCGACAACGCCAGCTACCGCCGCTTTGCCGACCTGAACCGCGGCGCCGCGGTGTGGAACGTGGTGGCCACGCCGGAGCTGAGCCTGACGTTGAAGACCTGGTGTTTTCCGGTGCTGGGTTGTGTGGGTTACCGCGGTTACTACGGCCAGGCTGCGGCAGACACGCTGTCACAGCAGCTGCAAGCGCAGGGCCTGGAAACGCGGGTCTACGGTGTGCCCGCCTACAGCACGCTGGGCTACAGCAACTGGGTGGGGGGCGACCCGCTGCTGAACACCTTCATCAACTGGCCTGAGGTTGAACTGGCCAAGCTGATCTTCCACGAGCTGACGCACCAGGTGGTCTACGCCGACGACGACACCACCTTCAATGAAAGCCTGGCCACGGCGGTGGAACGCATCGGGGGCCGGCGCTGGCTGCATCAGCAGGCGCAGGGCGAAGCAGCGATCAAGGCCCTGGCCCAGCACGAACGGCGGCAGCAGGACTTCCGTGACATCACGCAGCGCTACCGCGCCGAGCTGCTGGCGCTGTTTGCCAGCAGCGCCAGCGACGACAGCAAACGCCAGCAAAAGGCGGCGGTGATGGCGCGCATGCGCAGCGAATACGCCACGTTGAAAGCCGAACGCTGGGGCGGTTTTGCCGGCTACGACGCCTGGTTTGCCAACGCCAACAACGCCTACTTTGCCGTGCTGGCCGCCTACACTGAGCTGGTGCCCGACTTCGAGCGCCTGTTTGAACGCCAGGGCAGCGACTTCCCGCGCTTCTACGGCGAGGTGCGGCGCCTGGCCGCATTGCCCAAGGACCAGCGCCGCGCGGCGTTGGCGGCCGCGCGCTGAAGCCCGACCCACCGATCACCGGAGACCCCACCACCATGGCCGACATCAACATCCACCGCGAACACAGCCTGGGCCTGGAGAAGGCGCGCAAGATCGCCTGGTCCTGGGCCGAAGACGTGGAAGCCAAGCTGCAGATGGAATGCACGGTGATCGAAGGCACCACCAGCGATACGGTGGAATTCACGCGCAGTGGTGTCAGCGGCCGGCTGATCGTGGCCGCCGACCACTTCGACCTGCAGGCCAAGCTGGGGTTTCTGCTCGGCGCCTTCAGCAAGACCATCGAAGCCGAGATCACCAAGAACCTGGACCAGATGCTGGCCGGTCAGGGCTCGGCAGGCCTCAAGCCAGCGGCCAAGGCGGCAGGCAAGACGGCGGCAACGAAGACGCCATCAACGGTGCGTAAGTCGGCAAAAAAGTAGCGGTTGGCGGGGGCGCACGGCGGTGTGCACAGCCCGAAAAACCCGTGTTCAGGTCGGCGGCAGGTAAGCCGTCGGGATGTCGGCAAAACCCACGTCGTTGGTCTCGCCCAGCAGGTTCAGCTTGCTCAACACCGTTTCACGGCGGTGGCCCTTGCGCTGGTACAGCTTGTCGCGGGCGCGCAGCGGCAGGTCGGTCAGGTTGATGACGTTGCGCGCCACCAGCGTGTCCACCAAGTCTTCCAGCACGCGCACGAAGTCGGCATCCAATTCGCTGAAGCGTTCTCTGGCACTGCCGTTGGCAGCCACGCCCAGGAACGACAGCACCTCGGGCGCGTCGTCGTCCAGGTACTCCTGGGCATGGGGTTCGGCGTGGCGGTGTAGGCTGAGCAATTGGCCTGATGAATCGCGGCGGGCGTAGGGCATGGTGGTCACTGTAAACACCGGCCCCAGTCTTTGATGGTCACAAATGGCCGGCTGAGGCGGCCATCTCTGCCGATGGGCTGGCTGCGGCGGCCCTGTCTGCCGATGGGCCTGCTGCTGCAACCCCCGGGCATCTGAGCCATGATCAGGCACTCGCGCCTTTCCAGCAGCCCGTGCCCATGAACACGACCCCGCATTTCCGCCTTCCGTGCCGCCATGCCGTCGTCATCAGTCTGCTGGGAGTTGCGGGCGCCCTGTTGGCCGCCGCGCCCGCACAGGCACAAGCCACCGCGGGTGGCGTCGCCAAGGTGGCGTGCCCGGCCTTGCTGCAGCACAGCCTGCCGCGGCTGCAAGACGACAAGCCGCAGCCGTTGTGCCAGTACGCCGGCAAGGTGCTGCTGGTGGTCAACACCGCCAGCTTCTGTGGCTTCACACCTCAGTACGAAGGCCTGGAAGCCCTGCACGCGCGTTATGCGGCGCGCGGGCTGGTGGTGCTGGGGTTTCCGTCGAACGACTTCAACCAGGAAGCCACCGACGCACGCAAGATTGCCGAGCTTTGCTTCAACAGCTATGGCGTGAAGTTCCCGATGTTCGCTCCCTCGGCGGTGAAGGGGCCGGCAGCAAACCCGGTGTTTGCGCAGCTGACGCAGGCCACCGGCAAGGCGCCGAACTGGAACTTCAACAAATACCTGGTGGGCCGCGACGGTGTGGCCCGGGCGCACTACGGCAGCGGCACCGCGCCGGGTGATGCAGCGCTGACCGCCGCCATTGAAAAGGCGCTGGCTGCTGCGCGCTGAGGGCGCCAGGCCCGCAACGCTGGGTGGCGGCGTGCCGGCGTGCCGGGGTTACTTCAGCGATTCGATCAGGTCCACGTACTCGGTCATCGCCTCGTCCTGGCTCTTGCCCTTGACGGCCGCCCAGGCGTCGTACTTGGCGCGGCCCACCATGTCGGTGAAGCCGGGGCGCTTGCCTTCAACGTCACCTTCTGTGGCCTGCTTGTACAGCGAGTAGATCTTCAGCAGGGTCATGTTGTCCGGTTTTTCCGGCAACTGTTTGCTGGCGGCGACAGCGGCTTCAAAAGCGGCTTTGGAAGTGGCCATGGCGTGTTTCCTTCAGGACAATGGTGGGTGAAAGTCTGAGCTTGACGAGGCCCATGTTACCCAGCATCGTCAACAGCCCCCGACCCACCAGAACGAAAGGTTTTCCGATGGCTGACGCCGAACGCATGTCGCGCGTGGACACCGCGTGGCTGCGCATGGACAACGACGTCAACCTGATGATGATCGTTGGCGTGTGGTTGCTGACTCCGGCGCTGTCGCTGCAGGCCCTGCGCGAGCGCATCGCCGACAAACTGCTGAAGTACAACCGTTTCAGCCAGAAGGCAGTGGCCGACGCCATGGGCGCGCAGTGGGTGGCCGACGAGCAGTTCGACATCAACCGCCACGTGGTGCCGGTTGAACTGGAACGCAAGCCGGGTGAAAGCGAACGCCACTCCCTGCAGCGCTTGTGCGGGGAGCTGGCGGTGACACCGTTAAACCCGGCGCACCCGCTGTGGCAGTTTCACCTGATTGCAGACTACGAAGGCGGCAGCGCGCTGGTGGCGCGCATCCACCACTGCATCGGCGACGGCATCTCGCTCATCTCGGTGATGATGAGCATCACCGACGGTGGCACCGACCCCCCCAAGCGCCGCAAGCGTGCAAAGGCCGAAGACGCACCAGAAGCCGACTGGCTGAGCGACGCCGTGCTGAAGCCGCTTTCCGACCTGACCGTGAAAGCGATCGGCATGTACGGCGGCGGCATGGCCAAGAGCATCGAGATGCTGGCCAACCCGCAGATGCCGCTGTTGGGCAGCCTGGACATGGCGCGCAGCGGCCTGAAGGTGGTGAACGACGTGGCCGCGCTGGCGTTGATGCCCGACGATTCGCCCACATTGCTGAAGGGCCAGCCCAACGGGAAGAAAGTGGTGGCCTGGAGCGAACCCATCCCGCTGGACCACGTGAAGACCGTGGGCAAGGCGCTGGGCTGCACCGTCAACGACGTGCTGCTGGCCTGCGCGGCCGGCGCCATCGGGGGGTATCTGCTGGCGCAGGGGCAAGACCCTGCGGGCAAGGAAATCCGCGCCATGGTGCCGGTGAACCTGCGCCCGATGGACAAGGCCTGGCAGCTGGGCAACCGATTCGGTCTGGCCCCGCTCGTGCTGCCCATCGGCATTGACCATCCTGTCGAGCGTGTCTACGCCGTGCGCCGCCGCATGGCCGAACTGAAGGGCAGTTACCAGCCGCTGCTGGCCTTTGCCGTGCTGTCGGTCAGCGGCCTGTTCATCAAGCCGGTGCAAGACGCCGTGCTGGGCATGTTTGCCAAGAAGGCCACGGCCGTGATGACCAACGTGCCCGGCCCGTTGGTGCCGCTGAAGTTCTGCGGCAGCACGCTGCGGCAGAACATGTTCTGGGTGCCGGCGTCGGGCAACATCGGCGTCGGTGTGTCCATCCTCAGCTATGGCGGCGGCGTGCAGTTCGGCCTGATCACCGACCAGAAGCTGTGCCCCGAGCCGCAGGACATCATCGACCGCTTCGAACCCGAGTTCGAAAGGCTGTTGCTGCTGACGATGATGCTGCCCTGGCCCGGCCAGGAAGACAGCTGACCGCTGGGTGCGGGCCTGCACCGCTGTTGTACCGTCTCCCTTTTCCACACCCTTTTCCAGGAGCCGCGTCATGGCCATCTCTGTCGACATTGATCTGGGCTACGAGTTCGCCGTCAAGGCGGCTTTCAAGGACGTGTTTGACGTGCTGTCGGACGTGCCCACGTCGGTGAGCTTCTTTCCCAAGGTGGACCAGCTGGTCGACCTGGGCGGCGGCGTCTACCGCTGGGAGATGGAAAAGGTGGGCACCGCGCAGGTCAACATCCAGACCGTGTACGCCAGCAAGTACGTCAGCAACCGCGCCAAGGGCAGTGTGGTGTGGACACCCGTGAAGGGCGAAGGCAACGCACTGGTGGGCGGCAGCTGGAAGATCACCGACCAGAAAAAGAGCACCGGGCTGGAATTGAAGATCAACGGCACGGTCGAAGTGCCGCTGCCCGGCCTGATGAAGATGGTGGTGGTGCCGGTGGTGAAGAGCGAGTTCGAAAAGCTGGTTGAAAAGTACGTCGACAACCTGATCAAGAAATTCGGCGGCGAGGTCTGAACCTGCACCCGGCCGGCGAACCGCCCCGCATCGTCTGGCAGCACGGCGGCCACACGTACCAGGCTTTGTGGCGGTCTGAACGCGCTGCGCCACCGCCGGCGCAGGTGGTGCTGGCCGACGACACGCTGCCGGCCGACAACGCCTACCGCCTGGCCTGTGAAGGCACGGGGCTGCTCTGGCAGGGTGACTTCAACAACGCCCGGCACCTGTTGCAGGCGTTGATGCGCCGCGCCGACCGGCCACGGCGCCGGCACGATGCGCCGGCCAAGGAAAGCGGCCCCGGCAAGCCCGCCCCGCCACCACCGCCGGCGGAGGCCGCGGCGGCCTTCTACCGGTATCGGCAGGCCAAGAGCCAGCGCGCGCGCGTGCTGTCGATGCTGCTGATGCCGCTGCAGTCCGACTACAGCATCGCGCTGCGGCGCGCGCCAAACCTGCGCCTGGCCTGCCTGCAAGCCTGGGGGCCGGCAGACGATGCGCCACCACTTGGCAACCAAACCACGCCGCACAGCGTGGCTTCGCTGCGCGACCTGCTGGGCATCGTCAGCGCTTTCGAGTGGCGAAAGAAGGGCGTGCCCATTGCGGCGCTGGGCCCGGCACCCGACAACCGCATCCACCCGCACTACGGCGTGTTCTCGCCGGTGCGGGGCGAATACGTGGACCTGGTGGCGCATGCCCCGTTGCCAGCGGCTTGCGAGCCGGGCGCGCTGGTGTTTGACATTGGCACGGGCACTGGCGTTCTGGCTGCCGTGCTGGCGCGTCGCGGCCTGGCCCCGGCGCCGGCTGGCGCTGTGCTGCCGCACGGAGGCGCGCTGCGCGTGGTGGCCACCGACCGCGACCAGCGCGCGCTGGCCTGCGCCGAAGACAACCTGCACCGGCTGGGCCTGCAACAGCAGGTGCAGTTGTTGCAGGCCGACCTGTACCCCGAGGGCCGTGCAGCGCTGGTGGTGTGCAACCCGCCGTGGCTGCCGCAGCGCGCTGGCTCACCGCTGGAACACGCGGTGTACGACGAGGACAGCCGCATGCTGCTGGGCTTCCTGCAGGGCCTGCCGGCCCACCTGCTGCCGGGTGGTGAAGGCTGGCTGATCCTGTCCGATCTGGCCGAGCTGCTGGGCCTGCGCACGCGCCAGCAGCTGCTGGGCTGGGTGGCTGCCGCGGGCTTGCAGGTGCTGGGCCGCATCGACACCCGGCCGGTGCACCGCAAGGTGGCCGATGCCACCGACCCGCTGCATGCGGCGCGGGCGGCCGAGGTCACATCGTTGTGGCGCTTGGCGGCGGCTTGATGGCTGACGCGCAGGGCCACTGCGCGCGGCAGGCCGCGCTGGCGGGTTTTACGGATGCCGGGCTGGCCGGGGGGTGGTTTCCCCTGTCGCTGCTGCTGCCGGCCACGGCGTTTCGCCTCTAGACTTCGCCGCTGCCGGCCCTGCCGCGCCCTTTCGTGGCCACCCACGGGCCCGTTGGCCGTGCCGTCGCCCGCCATTCACCGTGTTCCCTCTGGAGACAGCCCCCATGCCCAAGCCTATGCCCATGCCCATGCCCAAGCCCTTCGCCCGCCTGCTGCCCTTGCTGGCCACCCTGCTGCTGGCCCATGGCGCCGCCACCGCGCAGCCTTACCCCAACAAGGCCATCCGCGCCGTCGTGCCCTTTGCACCCGGCAGCACCACCGACCAGATCGGCCGCGCCTTTGCCGAGAAGATGTCCGCCACGCTGGGCCAAACCATCGTCATCGAAAACAAGCCCGGCGCCAACGGCATGCTGGGCGCTGACACCGTGGCCAAGGCGCCTGCTGACGGCTACACCATCCTCATCGGCACCAACAGCACCAACGCAGCGCTGAAGCACCTGATGAAGAAGCTGCCGTACGACCAGGACACGGCCTTTGCGCCCGTGGGCTTCCTGGGCGCCGTGCCGCTGATGGTGGCGGTGAACAACGACGTGCCGGCCAAGACGCTGAAGGAACTGGTGGCACTGGCCAAGAGCAAGCCCGGGCAGGTCAGCTTCGCCTACGCCAGCACCTCGCAGCAGGTCTCGTCAGAGATGCTGTCCAGCATGTCCGGCATCCAGCTCAACGCCATTCCGTACAAGAGCGGGCCGGCTGCCATGACCGACCTGATCGGCGGCCAGGTCAACATCTTCACCGCCGACTTCGGCGTCACGGTGTCGCAGCACAAGGCCGGCAAGATCCGCGGGCTGGCAGTCACGTCCACCAAACGCGCTGCCGCGGTGCCCGAGCTGCCCACGGTGAACGAGGCGCTGGGCATCAAGGACTACGAACTGATCGCCTACTTCGCGGTCTTCGCACCGGCTGGCACGCCGCCCGACGTGATTGCCAAGCTCAACGCCGCCATCAACGCCGCTGCCAACAGCAAGGACATCCAGGAAAAGTTCCTGCCCACCGGCTTTGCCATCGACCCCGGCACGCCCGAAGACCTGGCGCGCCGCAACAAGGCCGAAGCGGCCAAGTGGGAGAAGGCCATCAAGGACGCCAAGATCGAGCAGCAGTAAGGGCCCCCGGGCCCTTGGCCAGGCCCGAGCCCAGGGTTGCGCTCAGGCCAGCGCTGGGGCCCCGCTCAGGTGCGCGGGCCCGCAGCCGCCGCACGGCGCTGCCGAACGCCCGCCATGCCCAGCAGTGCCAGCGCCGCCAGCGCCAGGCTGCCCGGCTCGGAAACCACGCTGTTGCTGAAGCCCAGCTGGAAGCTGGCCACCGACTGCAGCAGCAGGGCTTCCCGGGCCGAAAGCCCCAGCGCTGCCGCTGCACGTTCGCCGGCGCCAAACCGGGCCGGGTCCAGGCCGGTGACCGAACCAAAGGTCGTCAACGCGCTCAGGTAAGAGCCGGCCACGCTGGCATGGGTGCCGTCGTTGAACCACAGGTCGATGAGGCTGTCGGTCAATGCATCGGCAGCGTACATGTTGCGCGTGGCGTGGCCGGCCTGCACCGCGGTCAGGAAGGCCTGGCCCACGGGAATGATGCCTTTGAGGCCCGCGCTGCCGTCGTCGTCGGCATAGTTGGCCACGCTGCTCACGCCGGCCGTCATCTCGGCGGTCATGGCCTCGAGCGTGCTGAAGTAGCTGGGGGCCGGCGGGCCCGAGTAGCTGGCGCTGCCGGTGGCGCCGTCGATGGTGGTGGCACCCGGGGCGTTGATCAGGTTGGGACGGGCCCAGGTCTGCTGCAGGTAGATCTCGGTGGCGGCGCTGGCGTTGGCATTCGCACCCAGGTTGCGGTTGGTGGTGTTGTCACAGGTGCCCGCCGCCGGGCTCGGTACGGCCGGTGTCGGCGCTGGCCGCTTGGTGCCACCGGCCGCCACACAGGCGTCAACACTGCCGAACTGGGCGATGTACATGGCCTGCTCGTTGTAGCTGGTGACCGACGCCAGACCCGGGGCGATGGTCACACGGCCCGTGTGCACCCAGTCCTCGATCAGGTCGACATAGGCCCTGATGGACGGCAGGTTGGAGCCCAGCGCAACACCATTGACGGTTTGCGGGCCCAGCGCTTCGTCGCTCTGTTCCTGCAGCACCATCTTGTCCCACTTCTGGCTGCTGATGTTGCCGCGCAGGTCCCAGTTGGTGCTGTTGGCTGAATTGATGAGGTGGCCGCGCAGCGTGGCCGCGTTGCGGGTAGACAGCGCAACGTCGTAGTCCAGCCCGGCCTGCTGCGTCAGTTCCTTGATGATGCCGGGCACGCCGCCCCAGCCAATGTCCTGCGAATGCGGCGAATAAGAGTTGCCCTGCACGCCGGTGGTCGGGTTGATCATGCCCGGGCCGTAGGAGTTGGTGCCCGTCACGTCGCTGAATTTTGGCGTGGCCGCTGTCGAACCCACGACCAACGGGCCCCGCGGCCGGGTGAGGTCGCGCACCTTGTTGGCGTTGTAGGTCAGCACCGGGTCCAGCCGTGCAAAGGTGTAGCTGTTACCGACGAAGAGGATCGAAGTCGGGGCGGCCACGGCCGGCATGGCAACTGTCAGGGCCCAGGCCAGGGTGGTGAGGTGTTTCATGCGGCGGAGCTCCAGTGGTTGTTGCCAAGGCGAAGGCTTTGGGGCCGACCGCGCACCCGAGGGTGCTGTCAACGGCAGACGCAGACAAACGGTGACCCGGTTGCGTCCGCAAGGGAAAACAGTGGCCCCCGAGACGATGACACAACAGCCCGCCGCCAGCGCAGGCCGCCGCGTCAATTCAGGGTTGTCCCCGCCGCCGACGTGCGGGGGGCGTTTGCGTTGCCAGGGCTGCTGGCAACACAGCGTCGCCGGTCTGGCCTGCAGGCCTGCGGGTGCACCCAGCTGGTGGGGCCCCCGCGAACGCCGTGCGTCAGCCCTTGTTGGCCATGCCCAGGCGCTCGATCGTGGCCTTCTCGGCCTGGAAGCTGTCGCGCGCAAAGCGGGTGTATTCGTCAGTGCCCATGTAGATGATGGTCTGATCGAACTTGTCGAAGATGGCCAGTACGGCGGGGTCTTCCAGCGTCTTCTTGAACGCGTCGTGCAGCGTGCGCGTGACGGCAGGGTCCATGCCCTTGGGGCCGCACACGCCGAAGGGCGAATCGCTCACCGTCTTGTAGCCCAGTTCATTCAGCGTGGGCACGGCGGGCCAGCGCTTGGTGCGCTTGCTGCCGTAGGTGGCGATCAGGCGCAGCTTGCCGCTTTCGACATGCGGTGCCCAACCGGTGGCGTCGCTGGCGGCCATGATGTGGCCGCCCAGGATGGCCTGCATGTTGTCGGCGTTGCCCTTGAAGGGCACGTGGTTCAGCTGGATGCCGGCGCGCTGTGCAAACTCTTCCACCGCCAGGTGCGGGCTGGTGCCGATGCCGGTGCTGCCGTAGCTGAACTTGCCCGGGTTGGCCTTGGCGTAGGCCACCAGGTCGGCCACGTTCTTGATCGGGCTGTCGGCCGGCACCACCAGGCCGAACGTGTAGCCGGTCAGGCAGGTGATCCAAGTGAAGTCGGTCAGCGTGTTGAAGGCCGTTTTCTGCATGTGCGGGATGCGGAACACGCCGTGCGGCAATTGGCTGAGCGTGTAGCCGTCGGGCTTGGCGTTGACCAGTTCGTTGGCGCCCAGCATGCCGCCGGCACCCGGCTTGTTGTCCACGATGATCTGCACGCCCAGCGTCTTGGCGGCACTTTCGGCCAGCGCGCGGATCACCGCGTCGGTGCTGCCGCCCGCCGGCCAGGGGCAGATGTAGCGGATGGGCCGTGACGGAAAGGCCTGCGCCCACGCGCTGGAGCTCAGCACAGAGGGCAGCGCAATGGCTGCGGCGCTGGCGGTGGCCTGGGTGATGAGGTGTCGGCGGTTGATATTCATGTCGGTTCCTGAGTGGCTCGGTCTGCGGTGTTTTCCAGGGGGGCGGACTTCAATCGGCCTTCGCGCCAGAGTCTTTCACCACCTTGGCCCACTTGACGATTTCCCTGGCCTGGTAGGCGCCCAGCTCTTCGGGCGTGGAAAGCCAGGGGTCCAGGCCCAGGCCCTTGAGTTTTTCCACCACGTCGGGCAGCTTGAAGACGCGCACGACCTCGGCGTTCAGGCGCATCACCACGTCGCGCGGTGTGCCGGCGGGCGCAAACAGGGCAAACCAGGTGATGGCCTCGAAGCCCGGCACGGTTTCGGCCACCGTGGGCACATCGGGCGCGGCGCCAGAACGCTTCAGCGTCGTCTGCGCCAGTGCCCGGATCTTGCCTTCCTTGGCCATCGGCAGTGCCGACGGCATGTTGTCGAACATCACCTGGATCTGCCCACCCACCAGGTCGGGTATCGCGAACTGGCGGCCCTTGTAGGGCACGTGCTCCATCTGCGTGCCCGTCATCGACTTGAACAGTTCACCCGACACGTGCACCGACGTGCCAATGCCCGGCGAGCCGAAGCTCAGCTTGTTCGGGTTGGCCTTCATGTAGGCGATGAGCTCGGTGACGTTTTTCACCGGCAGGCTGTTGGTCACCACCAGCAGGTTGGGCGCCGAGGCGATGTGCGCGACCGGTGCGAAGTCGCGCACCATGTCGTAAGGCATCTTGCTGTACAGCGCGCCGTTGATGGAATGCGTGCCCACCGTTGCCAGCACCAGCGTGTGGCCGTCGGGTGGCGACTTGGCCACGTCGGCCGCGCCGATGTTGCCGCCGGCACCGGGCTTGTTGTCGACCACCATGTTCTGGCCCAACTGGGCCTTCTCGGCAAACAGGCGGGCCAGGATGTCGGGCGCGCCGCCCGGCGGAAAGGTCACCACCAGACGGATGGGCTTGTTCGGGTACGTCTGGGCCTGTGCAGCGCCCATGGTGGCAGACAAGGCCAAGGCCAGGGTCAGGGGGCCAAGCAGGAAGGTCTTGCGCTTCATGAAATCTCCGTGAATGTGGCGGCCCTGGGGGCCAACTGCAACGGGCCAGCATACGGGAATGCGGTGCGAGCCCGGGACCGGGTTTTCGCCAGCCGTACCCGCTGGCACGGTTGCGCCGCAGTGTGCGGGGTGGGGCCATGCCCAGACCAGCGTTGGGGCCATCAGCCCCGTAAAGGCGGCCCCCGCAGCAGTGATCAGTTCTGCAGGTAGGCACCGGCCAGCATCTGCAGGTGCGCGCGGCTGGCGGGGTCCAGGTGCGGCATCAGCAGCGCCAGCGCGTGGTAACCGCCGCGGCCCATCGCGGCGGCTGCGCTTTCTGGCTCCAGCGCACGACGCGGGTCGCGCACGTACTCGTAGCTCAGCCAGTAGGTCACCACCACCACCATCGACGTCGCTGTCGGTGCCGCCTCGGCACCGGTGATGCGCACCACGCCGTTGC
>JAYSXE010000297.1:0-2434 GCA_043717565.1 Burkholderiales bacterium
CAATGAGGTGTTCGACGGCGAGCGCATGCCCGTGGTGCTGGGCCGCAGCCCGCAGGCGAACTTCCGCGTCGACGACAGCCGGGTGTCGCGCTCGCATGCCCGGGTTGATTGGCATGGCGGCGTGTTCCAGTTGACCGACCTCAGCTACAACGGCACCTATGTGCGCTTTGGCAGCGGCGACGAGGTGGTGACGCTGCGCCGCAGCAGCTGCACGCTGCATGGCGCGGGCTCTATCGGCCTGGGTGGCTCACCCACCGACCCGCTGGCACCCTGTGTGCGCTTTGAGTTGCTGAGCTTCACCGACACCGTGCCGCACCGCCCTTGAAAGTGCGCGCGTGCATGCCGTGCCCTGCCAGTGCGGCGGCCATGGCGCGTCCCTGACAATCGCGCCCGATGAGCTTCGCCCCTGAACCGCCGTACCGGCATGGCAGCGCCGCACGCACCGCCGTGCTGCTGGTCAACCTGGGCACACCCGACGCCCCCACGGCCGCTGCGCTGCGGCGTTATCTGGCCGAATTCCTGTGGGACCCACGGGTGGTGGAGATTGCGCGGCCGCTGTGGTGGCTGATCCTGAACGGTGTGATCTTGCGCACCCGGCCGGCCAAGTCCGCAGCCAAGTACGCGTCGATCTGGACCGCGCAAGGCTCACCGCTGCTGCTGTGGTCACAACGCCAGGCCGACCGCCTGCAGGCGGAATTGGCCGCGCGTGGCCACACGGTGCTGGTGCGCCATGCGATGCGTTACGGCGCGCCGTCGCTGGCCAGCGTGATGGACAGCCTGCAGGCCGACGGCGCCACGCGGGTGCTGGTACTGCCGCTGTACCCGCAGTACGCGGCGGCCACCACTGCCAGCAGCTTCGACGCAGTGGCCGCCTGGGCGCAGCGCGTGCGGCGTTTGCCTGAGCTGCGCTTCGTGAACAGGTACCACGACCACCCCGGCTACATCGCCGCACTCGCCGCCAGCGTGCATGACCATTGGGCCCAGCACGGCCGTGGCCAGGTGCTGGTGATGAGCTTTCACGGCGTGCCCGCGCGCAGCTTGACATTGGGTGACCCCTACCACTGCGAATGCCACAAGACGGCACGTCTGCTGGCCGAGGCGCTGGGCATCCCAGCTGCTGCCTACCGCGTCACCTTCCAGAGCCGGCTCGGTCGCGCCAAATGGCTGGAGCCCTACACCGAGCCCAGCGTCAAGGCGCTGGCCGAGCAAGGCATGCAACGCATCGACGCGATCTGCCCCGGCTTTGCCGCCGACAACCTGGAGACGCTGGAAGAAATTGCGATGGAAGCCAAAGACGCCTTCCTGCAAGCCGGCGGCAAGCGCTTCGATTTCATCGATTGCCTGAACGACCGGCCCGACTGGATCAGCGCACTGGCCGATCTGAGCCTGCAGCATCTGCAGGGTTGGCCGCTGGGCGCCGCAGCCGACGACCCGGCTCAGCGCCAGCGCGCGCTGGCCCTCGGCGCAGCCGATTGACCAGGCCAGGCGCAGCCGACTGACCAGGCCAGGCGCAGCCGACGGATCAGGTGCGGCGGCGGCGCTGCGCCAGCCAGCCCATTGACAGCAAGCCGGCCAGCAGCATGGCGGTGGTGCCCAACTCCGGCACCGGCGCCGCCACGAAGCTGGCGCCGGTGGCCGCATCGAAGGTGAAATTGCTGATGGTGTAGCTGGCTGCCTGGGCCTCGAACTGCGTGCCGGCAAATACCGTCGGTGCCAGCACGCCCAGCGCGCCATTGGCATCCTGCAGCTGGAAGAAGGTGTCGGTGCCAAAGCTGCCGCTGGCCTGGAATGCCGTCGGGTCGGTGCTGCCAAGGAAGCGGAACTCCACTTTCAGCGCTGCAAGATCCAGCGCCTGCCCGGCAGTGAACACCACCGCATCGGTGTTGAAACCGCCCTGCCCGTCAGACTCTACTTCCAGCACCATGCGGCTGCCCGCTTCGGCCACGAAGCCGCCATTGACCACCAGCGTGCCGGGTGAATTGCCCGGCGCAAAGATGCCGCGGTTGGTGACATTGCCGGTGATGGTGCCGGTGCCGCCCAGGAAGCCATTGCTGCCGATGACGATGTCGCCGGCATTGAGCGTGCTGTTGATCAGAACGAACGTGCCGGTGCCGCCGTCGATGTTGGTATTGCCGGTCTTCTGCGCGCCAACGCCCACCCAGCCGGCGCTGATGGTCGAGCCCTCGGAGACGATCACCGTGCCGTCGCCGCCGCTGTTGCGCCCGACCGTCATCACGCCGTCGCCCAGGTCGATGCTGCTGGCGCCACGCACACGCAGCAAGCCGCTGCCGTCACGGCCCACAGTGGTGTAGGCCAGGCCGGGTGCTGCGGTGGCCACCAATGACGACCCCCCAGACAGCGTGAGGTTGCCGTCACCACCCGGGAAGGCGCCTGACCCGCCCAAGGTCAGCCCGGCGCCGGCCGTGCCCAAGTT
>JAYSXE010000298.1:0-12950 GCA_043717565.1 Burkholderiales bacterium
TTCGGTGCTGGGCTTTTCGGTGCCGGTGTTTGTATCGGCCTACCTGCTGATCTGGCTGGTGTCGCTGCAACTGGGCTGGACGCCGGTGCAGGGCTACAAGCGCATCGCCGACGGCGTGGGCCCGTGGCTGTACCACCTGATCCTGCCGGCCGTGACGCTGAGCATCATCTACATCGCCCTGATCGCGCGTGTGACCCGCGCTTCGGTGCTGGAAACGCTGGGTGAGGACTACATCCGCACCGCGCGCGCCAAGGGCCTGCCTGAAAAGCAGGTGCTGCTGCGCCATGCGCTGGCCAACGCGGCGGTGCCCATTGCCACTGTCATCGGCATCGGCATTGCGCTGCTGATTGGCGGCGTGGTGGTGACCGAGAGCGTGTACGCCATACCCGGCCTGGGGCGGTTGACGGTGGACGCGGTGCTGGCGCGCGACTTTCCCACCATCCAGGGCGTGATCCTGCTGTTTTCCTTTGTCTATGTGCTGGTGAACCTGCTGGTGGACCTGAGCTATGTGTTCTTCGACCCGCGCATCAGGTACTGAGTGGCTGACAGAAACCCGACCATGAACACCCCCGCCACGCCCGACTTCGAAGCGCTGTCCACCGAATCAGCCACCGTGGTGCACACGCCCAGTGCGTGGCAGCGGGTGCGCAAGAACACCTCTGTGCGCATCGGCGGCATGGTGATGGTGCTGCTGGTGCTGGTGGCGCTGCTGGCGCCCTGGCTGGGCACGGTGGACCCGTCCCTGTTCGACCCCGCCAGCCGCGACCTGAAACCCGGCCAGATGGGCGAGATCACCACGCTGGAAGGCACCACACTGAAGCACCGCTTCCTGATGGGCAGCGACAGCTTCGGCCGCGACATCCACAGCCGAGTGGTCTACGGCACGCAGGTGTCGCTGATCGTGGGCATCAGCACGGCACTGGTGGCGCTGGCCCTGGGCATCGCGCTGGGGCTGAGCGCGGGTTTCTTCCGCTGGCTGGACGGGCCGCTGATGCGCGTGATGGATGGGCTGATGGCAATACCCGCCATCCTGATCGCCATCGCGTTGGTGGCCATGTGGCGCGGCAGCCTGACCACCGTCATCCTGGCCATCGCCATTCCGGAAATACCGCGCGTCACCCGGCTCGTGCGGTCGCTGGTGCTCAGCATCCGTGAAGAGCCTTATGTGGAAGCCGCGGTGGCGATGGGCACGGCCACGTGGAAGATCATGCTGCGCCACATCCTGCCCAACACGGTGGCGCCGCTGGTGGTGCAAGGCACCTTCATCTGCGCCGCCGGCATCCTGACCGAGGCCATCCTGTCGTTCCTGGGCGTGGGCCTGCCCACCGACATCCCCACCTGGGGCAACGTCATGGCCGAAGGCCGCGGGCAGTTCAACGACCAGCCGCACAACATCTTCTTCCCCGGCATCTGCCTGGCGGTGACGGTGCTGGCGGTGAACATCCTGGGTGACGGCTTGCGGGATACGCTGGACCCGAAAATGGCGAAGAAATGACGACGCCAGCCAACAATCAGTCCGCCGTGCTGGAGGTGCAAAACCTCAGCATCGCCCTGCCCCCCGGCGGCGACCGCAAGCATGCGGTGCAGAACGTCAGTTTCAGCGTCGGCCGCGGCGAAACGCTGTGCCTGGTGGGTGAATCGGGTTCGGGCAAGAGCGTCATTGCACAAAGCGTGATGGGCCTGCTGCCCAAGGCGCTGCCGGTGCAAGGCGGCCGCATCCTGCTGCAAGGCGAGGACATCACGCACGCGCCGCTGTCCCGCCTGCGCGAGCTGCGCGCCACGCGCATGGGCATGATCTTTCAAGAGCCGATGACGGCGCTGAACCCGGTGATGACCTGTGGCGACCAGATCGACGAGGTGCTGGCCGAGCACACGAAACTGTCGGCCGAGGAACGCCGCCAGAAGGTTCTGAACATCGTGCGCGAGGTGCTGCTGCCCGACCCCGAACGCATGGTGGCCAGCTACCCGCACCAGCTGTCGGGCGGCCAGCGCCAGCGCATCATGATCGCGATGGCACTGGTGCTGGACCCGGTGCTGCTGATTGCCGACGAACCCACCACGGCGCTGGACGTCACCACGCAGGCGCAGATCCTGAAGCTGGTGCTGGAACTGCAGCAGCGCCACGGCACCGGCGTGCTGTTCATCACGCACGACTTCGGCGTGGTGGCCGACATCGCCCACCGTGTGGCCGTGCTGCGCCTGGGCAACCTGGTGGAACTGGGCCCACGCGACGCGGTGCTGAAACAGCCGCAGCACGACTACACGCGCATGCTGATGGCTGCCGTGCCCACGCTGAACACCCGCCAGCGCGCGCAGGACAGCAGCGCCCCGGTGGTGCTGCGCGTGCAAGGCCTGGTGAAGACCTACGACGACAAGAGCTGGTTCGGCAAACGCCGCACGGTGCACGCCGCGAAAGACGTGAACCTGGAAATCAGGCGCGGCCAGACGCTGGGCATCGTGGGCGAAAGCGGCTCGGGCAAGAGCACGGTGGCACGCTGCGTGGTGCGCCTGATCGACCCCAGCGCGGGCAGCGTGCAACTGGGCACCGACGAGATTGCCACGCTGGGCGCGCGCGCACTGCGCCCGCTGCGCCGCCGCGTGCAGATCGTCTTTCAAGATCCCTACCGTTCGCTGAACCCGCGCCGCACCGTGGGCCAGGCGCTGGTGGAAGGGCCGATGAACTACGGCATGGGCTTTGACGCCGCACAGGCCAAGGCGCGCGAACTGCTGGGCCTGGTGCGCATGGACGCCAGCGCCATGGACCGCTACCCGCACCAGTTCAGCGGCGGCCAGCGCCAGCGCATCTGCATCGCGCGGGCGCTGATGATGGAGCCCGAATTGCTGGTGGCCGACGAAGCCGTCAGCGCGCTGGACGTGTCGGTGCAGGCGCAGGTGCTGCGGCTGTTTGAAGAGATTCGCGAACGGCTGAAGATCGCCATGCTGTTCATCACCCACGACCTGCGCGTGGCTTCGCAGGTGTGCGACACGCTGGCGGTGATGAGCCAGGGCGAGGTGGTGGAATACGGCCCCGCGCACCAGGTTTTCGGCAACCCGCAGCACGCCTACACGCAGGCGCTGTTTGCCGCCGCGCCGGGCCGCAACTTCGCATTTGGTGGCGTACCGGGTGGCTGACTCCACGGCCGCCTGGGGCGGTTGATTTGGCTGCAGAACCTGCGCCGCCGGCCGGCCGGGCTGAGCGCTGGAAGGCCCGCGCGGCCACTTGGAGCCCCACCACCCGCGGCCTGCTGTGGACCGCCACCGCCGGGCTGCTGTTTTCAGCGCTGAACGCTTCGATGCGCGCGCTGGCCATGGACGTGCCGCCGCTGCAAAGCCAGTTTCTGCGCTACCTGATGGGCCTGCTGGTGCTGCTGCCCATCATCCAGTGGCACGGCTGGCGGCACTACCGGCCCAAAGACATCAAGGGCCAGTTCTGGCGCGGTGCCATGCACACCGTGGGGCTGGTGCTGTGGTTCCTGGCGCTGCCGCGCATACCGCTTGCCGACATGACGGCCATCGGCTTCACCGGGCCCATCTTCATCATGATCGGCGCGCGCCTGGTCTTCGGTGAACCGCTGCGCTGGGAACGCTGGGTGGCCGTTGTGCTGGGCTTTGCGGGCGTGATCATCGTGGTGGGCCCGCAGTTGTCGGGCAGCGGCGGCATGTGGCACCTGGTGATGCTGGCCAGTGCCCCGGTGTTTGCAGCGTCGTTCCTGATCACCAAGGCGCTGACACGGCACGAAACCGTGGGCACCATCCTGGTCTGGCAGGCCCTCACCGTCACGCTGCTGAGCCTGCCAATGGCGCTGGCGGTGTGGCAGGCCATCACGCCGGCGCAGTGGCTGGGTTTTGTCGGCTGCGGCGTGCTGGGCAGCGCGGGCCACTACTGCTTGACGCGCAGCTTTGCGGTGGCCGACATCTCGGCCACGCAGTCGGTCAAGTTCCTGGACCTGCTGTGGTCGGCGTTTTTCGGCTTTGTCATATTCGGCGACGTGCCCACGCAGACCACACTGCTGGGCGGCACGGTGATCGCAGCAGCCACACTGTGGGTGGCGCGGCGCGAGAGCCGCCACCGGCAGCGCAGCAGTGCCGAATCAAGGTCCGAGGCCGAGGCCTCGGCACTGGACTCGCACCTGTGACTTCATTTCCACCCGAACCCGGAAGTGCAACCCCATGCCCCGCATCCTGATCGCTGGTTACCAACACGAGACCAACACCTTCGCCCCCAGCCTGGCCGACTGGGCCGCCTTCACGCGCGGCGACAGCTTCCCGGCCTTTGTGCGCGGGCCGGCCATGCAGGACCAACTGAGCGGCATCAACATCCCCATCGCCGGTTTCATCGACTTTGCCAAGCGCCAGGGCTGGCAACTGGTGCCCAGCGCCTGGGCCGGCGCCATCCCGTCTTCTTACGTCACCGAGGACGCCTTTGAACGCATCGCCAGCGCCATCGTCGAAGACGTGAAGGCCGCCGGCGCTTCGGTGGCCGGGCTGGACGCCATCTATCTGGACCTGCACGGCGCCGCGGTGGCCGAACACGCACACGACAGCGAAGGTGAGCTGCTGGCGCGGCTGCGCGCCATCGTCGGCCCCAAGCTGCCCATCGTCGGCAGCCTGGACCTGCACGCCAACGTCACGCACCGCATGCTGCAGGTGGCCGATGCGCTGGTCAGCTACCGCACCTACCCGCACGTGGACATGGCCGACACCGGTGAACTGGCCGGCCAGCTGCTGGCGAGGCGCTTCAGGGCCGGCCAGAAGGAACCGCTGCACTTCAGGCGCCTGCCCTACCTGATTCCATTGAACGCGCAAAGCACCTTCATGGAGCCGGCCAAGAGCTTGTATGAAGAGCTGGTGTCGCTGGACGCCGATTTCGGCACCGTGCTGAGCTTCTGCCCGGGCTTCCCGGCGGCCGACTTCGACGAATGTGCGCCTATGGTGTGGGGCCACGGCGCCCGCGCCGAAGCCGCAGTCGAACGCCTGGTTGCGCGCGCTGCGGAACCCGCGCAGTGGCGCGTGACCGTGTTGCCCGCGCGCGAATGCGTGGTGCAGGCGCTGGCGCTGGCCGCCACCGCCAGCAAACCCGTGGTGGTGGCTGACACGCAAGACAACCCCGGCGCCGGCGGCGACAGCAACACCACCGGCATGCTGCACGCGCTGCTGGCACAGGGCGCCGGCCAGCGCCACCCGGGCCAGGTGGCACTGGGCCTGATGTTCGACCCCGCTGCCGCGCGCGCGGCGCACGCTGCAGGCTTGGGCAGCAGCATCGACATCAGCCTGGGCACCGCAGTGCCCACGTTCACCGGCCAACCCAGCGACCCGCCACTGCGCGGCCGCTTCAAGGTGCGCGCGCTGAGCGACGGCGTGTGCACGCTCAAGGGCCCGATGATGCGCGGCCTGACCGTGCGCCTGGGCCCGTGCGCGGCGCTGGAAATCGACGGCATCCTGATCGCCGTTGTCAGCGGCAAGAAGCAGCTGCTCGACCGCGAACTGCTGCGCATGCTGGGCATCCACACCGAGCAGATGCGTCTGGTGGTGGTGAAAAGCAGCGTGCATTTCCGCGCCGACTTCCAGCCCCACGCCAGCCATGTGCTGGTGGCCAAGGCCGCCGGCCCGATGGCCGCCGACCCGGGCGACCTGCCATGGCAGCGGTTGGCAGCGGGCACGCGGCCCAGGCCCTGAGTCCCTGAGCCCCGGCGCACTCAGCCGGGCATCGCACAGCCCTGCGCACCACGGCCGCTGCCTGCAAACGCTTCAGGCGCTGCGCCGCCGCCCCGCAGCCACCAGCAGCAGGCCCACACCCGCCAGCGCCCATGACGTGGGCTCGGGAATGGCATTGGCGGTGGCCGACAGCACGCGCACCTGCAGCCCGGTGGGCCCGTCGTTGACCGATGTGTCGTTGTTGGGAATGGCGAACACCAGGGTGTTCAAACCCGCCAGGAACCCGGACGTGATGGTCAACGGCGTGAACGCCGTCCAGCCCGGAAAACCCACCGTGCCCACGGCGTTGCCGTTGAGCAGCACCGTGGTGGCCTGGTTGTCGGCGGCAACGTCCAGGCTGAGTTGGGCCGTGGCGGGGTCAAGGCCGCTCAGCAAGAAGTTGGTGGTGTAAGTGAAAGGCCCGCCGCCGGCGAGTGTGTCGGCCGCAGCCGAAATCCATTGCGAGCTGGCGGTGTTGCCCACCCAGGAGCTTGCCAGCCCCGCACCGCCGATGACAAAGGAAGCCCCACCCGGCGACACGCTGTAGTGGCTGTCCACCGCACCCGCGGCCAACAGGTTGCCGCTGCCGTCCACCCCAGTGCCATGGAACGTGCTGATGGTTGCCGCGTGGCTCAGGCCGGCACCCACCGCCAACACGGCCAGGGCCGCGATGAATCTGCCCCATCGGGCCTGGTTGTGACGATGGCAGTTGTTCATGGTTGCCTTTCTTTTGCGGGCCGGTTTGAGCGTCTCGCGTGGTTCACGTGCGGTCTGCTTCGGCCGCGCCACCCCATCCACCCCAAGCCCTTGGTCGGGCGGGGGACTGAGGCTCAGACGAACCGACCTCCCGGTCAACCCCTAGGTTCATGCCCCAGCCGCCGCAGCAGGGCTCTGGCATTTCCAATTCTTTGGATCTAAAGTCCTATTCCTTGGTCTCGCTTCTTGGTCTCGCTTCTTGGTCTTGTTTCCAGCACCCCCCTGTCCATGAGCAGGCGCTGGCAAACACACTTCATGCAGGAATGGCCACACCATGCAAAACCGTCACTCTCCCCGCAGCACCGACACCTTGAAGGTCTGCAGCGGCCTGCTGCTGGCCATGGCCGCATGGGCCGGGCCGGCCTGGTCTGCGGCCGTGGTGGTGCCCTATACCGGCACCTACGATGAACGCACGCAAGCCCCCGGCGGTGACTACGACGCCATTGGCGGGCTGGACGATGTCGGCGAATTCACGCTGCTGGCCGGCGACAACTTCTTTCTGGGTGCGGTGCGCACGCCCAACGACAGTTCCGATTTCTTTCTGATCCGCATCGCGTCCCCGTTCAAGCTCACCGGCGCCAGCATCCAGTGGGCCACCAACGCCAATGACTTCAACCCGGTGTTTGCGGCGCCGGCGCCCATCTGGACGCTGGAAGAAAGCGATGCCGACCCCACCATCTTCCTGCTGCAGATGGCAGGCAGAGGCACCAGCGCACCGGTGCTGCACACCGCACCAGCCTTCGAGCGCGGGCCCGGCAGCTACAACGTGCTGCTGGGCAACGGCACCTTTGCGATGAACAACAACGACCCCATCGCCTACCGCATGAGCTTCAGTGTCGTGGACACCACGCCGGTGATCACGGTGCCCGAACCGGCCCCCGCCCTGCTGGTGGGTGCTGCACTGCTGGCGCTGGCATTGCCGCGCATGCGGCGCAAGGCCTGAGCAGCCCCGTCACCACGTCCGCCAGGTCCACCACAAGGTCACGCCCAGGCACAACAGCATCACGCCGCGCTCGAACAGCGTGAAGGCCAGGCCGATGACGGCGCTGCGCGTGTCCAGGTCGAAGCGGATGTCGTTGACCTGCTCGACCACCGACTTCCACCGCACGCCGCCGTACAGCACGACCTCGAAGCAGGCCAGCAGGCTGCGGCCCACCGTCAACAGGCCCACCAGCGCGCACAGTGCCGCCAACCAGGTGAGATGCGGGAAACGCGCGGCCACCCACAGGGCCAGCAGCGGCACGCCGAACATCAACACGGCTGCCGCCACATACACCGGCACGCGGCGCGAGAAGCGCGCGTCGTAGTGCGCCAGCGTGGTGCCCAGGTTCAGCACCAGCGCGGCCACGCACCAGCTGAAAGCGGCCGACAACATCACCATCCAGGGCCGCCCGGTGACGTAGGCGTGCTGGTACGCACCGTTCAGAAAGTAGGCTTGCAGCAGGGTGTCTGATGCCCCGTCGGCCACGCCGTCGTCACGCCCCGGTACGGCATAACGCGGCCGCGCGCCGTGGGCTTCACCGATCAGCACAAAGCGTCGCGCGGCCAGATCGCCCAGGTTGGGCATGGCGTGCGCCAGCGGCATCGAGCGGGCGTCGAAAGGAACGGCCAGGCCCCTGCTGTCCCAGGCCACTGGGGCGGCTTCGCTGCGGCAGCGGGCCAACGCATCGGGCGACAGCGGGCACAGGCAGCCTTCCTGCTGCTCGCGGCGCAGGTGCTCGGCGGTGGCCTGGGGGCTGCGTGCAAGGTCGGTCAGCACCAGGCCCGGTTCGGTGCGCGCGGCCGAATGGCGCAGGCCGCGCGGGTCCAGCGCCGCCTGCGTAAACATCAACCCCTGCGGCACACGGGCCAGCAGGCGGTTCATCCACTTCATGTCTTCGGCCGGCCCCAGGTTCAGCACCACGCTGCGCGGGCAGGCCAGCACCGTAGGGCGGCAGGTCGCCAGGCGCTCCAGGCCAGCTTCCAGCGCCTCGAAGGCCAGCTTGTCGAAGCGGTCGGCGTCGGGCGCCAGGTCCAGGTTGATGGCCACCGGCGCGTCGGGCCGGCACGCCTTGCCCGCTTGCGACGCGCTGGCCAGCGAATTCAACATGATGCTGATCAGCAGCGGGTCGTAGCGGCGCGTGCCCCCCAGCACCGACTGGAAGTCCAGGTCGTTCACCTCGATCAGCGCCACGTCTTCGGCCCAGGCCGGGCGCGTGGCGCCGGGCGGGCTGGCGCTGTCGTCGCCGATGTCCAGCACCGAGCGCAGCGTGATGGCGCTGCGCGCAAAGGCGTTGTCGTAGGTGCTGCTGCCGCCCAGCGCATGCCAGGCCGCCACCAGCGCGCTGGTGGCCAGAGCGATCCAGGTCACCTGCCACAGGAAGCGCCGGCCCCAGGCCGGGCCCGGCTGCGCACCGGCGATGGCCTTGGTCAGCGCGTGGGCCTGCGCGGCAAAGTCGTCGGTGGCCGGCACCAGTTTCAGGAACTGGCGCTTCAGCACGAAGTGCAGGCCTTCGGGCAACCACTTTTCCGAGGGCGGCGCGCTGTCGTCGATGATGACGGGGAAGATCGGCCGGTCGTGCTGGTTGGCGGTGACCAGTTCGCGGCGCACCATGTCGTCGGGCTGGTCGATGCGGCGCGCGCCGTCGGGGTACTCGCCGGCCCATTCCTTCGAATACACCAGGATCACCGCCGACGCCTGCGACACCTCGCGGTCCAGGCTGGCCAGCCAGTCGGCACCGGGCTCGATGGCCACGCGGTCGAAGAACACGTCTTCGGGGCCGAACTTGTCGGCCAGCACTTCGAACAGGCGCTCCACCGCCCACTGGTTGGAAGCGCGCCGGTATGAGATGAAGATCTTGCCTTTCACAACGTTTCCTCTGCGCAGGGCTGCGTGCGGGGGTCGAGCAGCAGCATTTCATGCTGCGGCAGCATGCCCAGGCCCAGCGCCTGCCCCGGCGGCAAATCCGGCACGGCATCTTCGGGCGGCAGTGGCTTCTGAAACCACTTGACGTACAGCGCATGCAGTTCGCGGCTGGCGCGCATCGTCTCCAGCTTGGCGCGCAAAGGCCGCCCAAACAGCGCCAGATTCAACGCGCGCGTCATGACGCCATAACATTCCAGCTTGCCGGGCGCCGGCGACCAGGTGGACAGGGCATAACCCTGCTTCACCAGCCGCGGGTTGGTCTGCAGCATGGTGGCCAGCAGCGCGCGGTCCATCACAAAGGCGCCGGCCTCGCGGTTGCGCAGCCGCTGCAGCGAGTCCCTGTGGTTGGCGCCGAAGGTGGCCACCAGGTCGCTTCCGGTCAGTTCGGCCAGCGCCCGCACGTGGCCCACCGAGGTGCTGCCTTCCGTGGTGACGATGGGCAGCCGGGCCTGGCGCATGACCTGCACGAAAGGGTCCAGCGAACGGCTATGCGGCGCCACCTTGGGCGCCATCAGCGCTGCCACCTCGGACACGAAGATGGTGGGCGAGAAGGCGATGCCCAGCTTGCGGCGTTCCGGCGTGTTGCTGGTGCTGCCGCATTCCATGTCGATCTCGCCCGACAGCAGCATCATCATGCGGGTCTTCGGTGCAACCGGCACGAACTGCACGTCGCGTTCACGCTCAAAGGTCCAACCCCGGTCGTTGCGCATCAGTTCAACCAGGCGCAGGCACAGGTCGACCGAATAGCCGCGAAAGTCGCCGCTCGTCTTCTCGAAAGCAAAAGGCGCAGCAAAGCGCTGCACGCCGATGCGCAGGCGGCGCCCATTGCGCAACGGGTCGGCACCGGGCTCGGCATAGGCGCTGTTGCCGGGCGCGGGCGCCGAAGCCCCCGCCGGGACCGCTGCGCCGGCCGGAACCTGCGACGCAGCCGCCGCAGGTTGCGCACGCCCTGCCAACGGGGCCCACAGGCACGCGCACACCACCGCAGCCACGGCGCGGGCCGCTACAGGTTCAAGCCAGCTTTTCATAGGCGAAGTGTGAGCCCGCACACCACCACTGCCTATCCCACAACCCTGCCAAGAACTGGGGATGGGCACGCGACGCCAAAGCTGTCAGGGGTGTCCCGCCAGCGCAGCGGGCCTGATCGATCTCAGGGCCCGCCGGGCAGCAGCAGCCGCGCCGCCAGGCCCACGGCAGCACAGCCGGCCAACAGCGGCAACACGCCCACCTTGAACCGGAACAACGCCACCGCCGCGACCACCGCGATGACCGCCGACAGCGCGTCGAAGCGGCCACCAAACCCCTGCGGCCACAGCACGTGGTACGCAAAGAACATCGCCAGGTTCAGGATCACGCCCACCACGGCGGCCGTGATGGCCGACAACGGCGCCGTGAAGCCCAGCTTGCCGTGGGTGGCCTCGACCACCGGCCCACCCGCCAGGATGAAGATGAACGACGGCAGGAAGGTGAAGAAGGTCACCACCGTGGCGGCCAGCGCGCCACCCAGGAACAGCGCATCGGGCCCCAGCACCTGCTTCAGCCAGCCACCGACAAAGCCCACGAAAGCCACCACCATGATCAGAGGCCCCGGCGTGGTTTCGCCCAGCGCCAGGCCGTCGATCATCTGCGGGCCGCTGAGCCACTGGTGCGTGTCCACCGCGCCCTGGTACACATAGGGCAGCACGGCATAGGCACCGCCGAAGGTCAGCAGCGCGGCCTTGGTGAAGAACCAGGCCATCTGCGCCAGCGTGCCGGCCAGGCCCTGGGTGGCCACCAGCGCGCCCATCACCAGCAGCCACAGTGCCGCGCCCACCAGCAGCACCCGCGCCAGTTGCGCGCGCGACAAGCGGGCGTGCGCGGGGGTGGGTGTGTGGTCGTCGATCAGCGCCGCGCCGTAGCGCTTTTGCGCGCTGCCGTGGCCACCGCCCAGCGCAAACACGGCCGGCCAGCGCCGCGCACCGAAGTGACCGATGAGCGCCGCAGCCACCACGATGGCCGGGAACGGCGTGTCAAAAGCAAAGATGGCGATGAACGACGCTGCCGCGATGCCCCACATCCAGCGGTTTTTCAGCGCGCGCGTGCCGATGCGGTGCGCAGCGTGCAGCACCAGCGCGGTGACCGCCGGCTTCAGGCCGTAGAAGATGCCGGCCACCAACGGCAGGTTGCCGAAGCGCAGGTAGATCCACGACAGCGCCACCAGGATGAACAGCGAAGGCAGCACAAACAGCGCCCCGGCCACGATGCCGCCCCAGCTGCGGTGTATCAACCAGCCGATGTAGGTGGCCAGCTGCTGCGCCTCGGGCCCCGGCAGCAGCATGCAGTAGTTCAGCGCATGCAAGAAGCGCTGCTCGCTGATCCAGCGCCGGCGCTCCACCAGTTCGGTGTGCATGATGGCAATCTGCCCGGCCGGGCCGCCGAAGCTGATAAAGCCCAGTTTCAGCCAGAAGCGCAGCGCTTCTGAAAACGGCACGCCTGCGGGTGCTTCGGTGATGTCGCTTGCAACGCCACTGGCAGCGGTGTTTGAAGGCGGGGGCGTGGGCTCAGCGGTCATGGGGTGTTTGACAGGCTCAGGCCGTGGCCGCAGGCGCCACCCCAGGCGGGCCACAGTGACCGCGGCAGTTGCCGGCCCACCTCAAATCGCATCCAGCGGGTAGACGGGCCGGCGCACCTGCTTGAAGGCCAGCAGGCCGTAGTCCGACGTGCACACGCCCGTGCCGGCGCATTCCACCACGCCACCGGCCAGGCTCTTCAGGCCGGCGCGCCAGTGCACGCGGCTCTTCAGCATCAGGTACTGCAAGCGGTCGGGTTCGATGCCCACGGCCGCAAACGCCGCCAGGTCGTGCGGTTCGACGTGGTTGCTGATGACCACGACCTGGATGCCGCCGGTTTCCAGCACCGCCGTCGGCCCCATGTCGTTGCGCTCACCGCGCGCCATCGGGCCGCGGTTGCGGTAGCGGCCGTCGCACAGCAGCTTCACGCGCCCGGTCACCGTGCGCGGCTGCCCCTTCAAGCCTATGGCGGGCATGTCCAGCTTGCCGCCCAGCGCCAGCGTCACCTGCGCGCCCACGCCGGCAGCGGCCATCTGCTGCACGGCTTCGGGATCGAAGATGGCGAACGCGGCGGCGTCTTGCAAGCCGGCGTCGAGCATGGCGCCCAGCACCGTCATGGTGTCCATGGTGCCGCCGCTGGCGCAGTTGTCGCTGTGGTCCAGCATGACGATGGGGCCGGCAGCGGCCGGTCGTGCAGCGGCCAGCTGCTGCGCGCGGGCCATGGACGCCGCCAGCGGTTCGGTCTGGTAGACAAAAGCCTGCCGCTGCGCCCAGGCCATGGCCAGCAGCTCGTCGCACCAGCGGCGCGCCAGCGCGGGGTCGTTGTCAGTCACCACCACGGCCGACAGGCCGGCGAACTTGATGTCGGCGTTGGGGAAGCCGACAAACACGCTGGCCGCCAGCGCGCCCTGCGCTTCCATCTCGCGGCAGCGCGCCTGCAGTTCGCGATTGGGGCTGTCGTCGCTGCCCTGGCGCATCACGTGCGGCAGCATGTCGTTGCGGCCCCAGGCCATGGTGGGGCGGGCCTTGCCGGCCAGTTGCGCCAG
>JAYSXE010000299.1:0-5350 GCA_043717565.1 Burkholderiales bacterium
AACAGCGAGGCCAGCGACCGCGTGGGCTGCATCCGCCACTTCCACACGCGCGACGGCGGCATGATTCGCGAGCGCCTGCTGGGCCTGAGCGACTATGACCACACGTTGTCGGCGCTGGCGTCGATGACGCTGGAGACATAGACCTTGATCACGCCCGCGCCCTCAGTCCTTGGCCGGCGGCAGCGCCGGGCCGCTGGCCTGCGTGCTGGTGGCACCCGCGGTCAGCCGGCCCAGGTCGCCGGCATCCAGGCCGATCTCTTTCAACAGCTGGTCCACCAGCGGCGCCTGGGCGCGGAAACGCAGCGCCGAATTGACCACGCCGTCGGCAAAACCACCGCCGTTGCCGTCACCCACGCCATTGCTGTGCCCGCCACCGCCGCCCAGGCCGTCGACGTGCAGGATCTTGATGCCTTCGATGCGTTCCATCGGCCGCACCGATTCACGGATGATGGCTTCGGCCTTGTCCACCAAGCGCAAACGCAGTGCCGAGGCGCGGGCGTCAGGCGTCAGCATGTTGTGTGCTTCGTTCATCCAGCGCAGGGCTTCGGCTTCGATCTCGGCGCGCACGCGCACCGCCACGCTGCGAATCTTGTCGGCATCGGCGTCGGCAGTGGCCTGGGCGACGGTGGCCGCGCCACGGTCGGCGCTGGCGGTGCGCTCGGCGGCGGCCGAGCTGGTCAAGCGCAGCGCCTCGTGTTCGGCCGCCTGCGCGGCGCCAATCAGCTCGATGGCCTTCTTGCGCTCAGCCATCTCGACTTCACGCGCCGTGAAGACTTTCTCTTCGGCCGACACCGCCAAAGCGCGCGCCACTTCCGCTTCGGCCTGGGCCTCGCTTTGCGCCTTGCTCTCGCGCGCCACCGCAATGGCGCGCTGCTGCTCGGCCAGTTCCATCGACATGCGGCGCTCGATCTCGGCCGCCTGCACCGCGCGTTCCTTGGCGATGCGGTCCTGCTCCAGCGTCTGGTCAGAGCGGATGCGCGCGGTCTCGATGGTCTGCTTGGCGGCAATCTGTGCGCCTTCGGCTTCCTGTTCGCGCTGGGCCTTTTCGGTGCTGACTTCGGCGCGCTGGCGGGCGCGGGCCATCTCCACCTCGCGCTGCTGCGCCAGGCGCGCATATTCACTTTCGCGGTCGATGCCCAGGCTGAGCTTTTCGGCTTCCAGGTTCTTGTTGCGGATGGCGATCAACGTGTCCTGCTCGACGTCATTGCGCTGCTTCTTGCGGTGTTCGATCTGCTCGGTCAGCCGCGTCAGACCCTCGGCGTCGAAGGCGTTGCTGGGGTTGAAGAATTCCATGCCGGTCTGGTCCAGCTGCGTCAGTGAAGCGGCTTCCAGTTCCAGGCCGTTCTTGGTCAGGTCGCCGGCCACCGCCTCGCGCACGCGCTTCACATAGGTGCCGCGTTTTTCGTGCAGCTCTTCCATCGTCATCTCTGCGGCGGCCGTGCGCAGTGCGTCGATGAACTTGCCTTCCACCAGTTCCTTCAGCTGCGCCGGCTCCATGGTGCGCAGGCCCAGCGTCTGCGCCGCGGCAGCCACCGAGTCGGGCGTGGCGGCCACGCGCACATAGAACTCGGCAATCACGTCCACGCGCATGCGGTCTTTGGTGATCAACGCCTTGTCGCGGCCGCGCGTCACCTCCAGCCGCAGCGTGTTCATGTTCACCGGTATCACGTCGTGCACGATGGGCAGCACAAAGGCGCCGCCGTCCAACACCACCTTCTGCCCGCCCAGGCCGGTGCGCACAAAAGCCCGCTCCTTGCTGCTGCGCAGGTACAGCCAGTGCAGCAACCACACCGCAATGGCGACAACGATCGCAACGACGATCAGGGCAAGGATGAAACTGCCAAATTCAGCGCCGGTCATGGGGGTCTCCTGAAACTCTCTATCGCGTGATCTGGGTGAAGCGCCGCGTGGTCTCGGTCAGCGCCACCTCGGTGGGCAAACGCTCCATCGAACTGGCGCCGTAAAAGCCGTCGCAGCCCGGGCACTGGCGCAGAATGAACTGCGCGTCATCGGGCGTGGCAATGGGGCCGCCGTGGCACAGCACGATGACCTTCGGGTTGACCGCACGCGCCGCAGCCGCCCAGGCGTTGATGGGGCCGATGCAGTCGCTCAGCTTCATGGCAGTTTCGGCGCCAATCGCGCCACCCGTGGTCAGCCCCAGGTGGCAGACCACGATGTCGGCACCCGCAGCAGCCATGTCGCGCGCGTTTTGTTCGCTGAACACATAAGGCGTGGTCAGCAGGTCCATGGCGTGCGCGGCGCGAATCAGGTCCACCTCCAGCGCATAGCTCATGCCGGTTTCTTCCAGGTTGGCGCGGAAGTTGCCGTCGATCAGGCCCACCGTGGGGAAGTTCTGGATGCCCGAGAACCCCAGGCTGATGAGCCGGTTCAGGAACTGCTCGGTGATCATGAACGGGTCGGTGCCGTTGACGCCGGCCAGCACCGGCGTGTGCTTCACCACCGGCAGCACCTCTGACGCCATTTCGCAGACGATTTCGTTGGCATTGCCGTAGGCCATCAGCCCGGCCAGCGAACCGCGACCGGCCATGCGGTAGCGGCCGGAGTTGTAGATGACGATGAGGTCGATGCCGCCGGCTTCTTCACACTTGGCCGACAGGCCGGTGCCGGCACCGCCGCCAATCAGCGGGCGTCCGGCAGCGATCTTGTTGCGAAAGCGTTCGAGCAGGGTTTGACGGGAGATTCGGGACATGGTCTTGTGGGAAGGGGTTGAGGTTCAAGCGCGCAGCGCGCCAGCGGCTGCGCGCTGCACGTCGTGCCAGGCGGCCACCAGTGCATCGGCAAAAGCGTCGTCGTTGATGTGGTGCGGCAGGCGCAACAGCTTGCGCTGCGGGCCGGCACGGAAGTGCTGTTCGATGGTGCCAAACAGCATGCGGTCGGCTTCGGGGTCGTGGAAGGGCTGGCCCTGTTTGTCGATGGCCGACACGCCGCCTTCGGGAATCAGGAACCGCACCGGCCCCGCCATCGCGTTCAGTTTGGTGGCGATGAATTCACCGATCTGGCGGTTCTCGTTCACCGTGGTGCGCATCAGCGTCACGGTGGGGTTGTGCCGGTACAGCCGGCGCGACTTGTAGCGCTCGGGCACGCTGTCCCAGGGGCCGAAGTTCACCATGTCCAGCGCGCCGCAGCTGCCCACGTACGGCAGCGGGTGGCGCGCAAACACGTCCATGCGCGTGGCGCCGGCGCTCAGCACGCCGCCCGCCACTTCGTCGGCCACCTCGGTGGTGGAAACATCGATCACGCCGCTGAGCAGGCCCGAGTCCACCAGCTTTTCCATGCTCTGCCCGCCCACGCCGGTGGCGTGGAACACGAGGCAGTCGAAGTCGTCTTGCAGCCGCTTCGTCACCGCCTGCACGCAAGGCGTGGTGACGCCAAACATGGTCAGGCCCAGTGCCAGCTTGGTAACGGCCGACTCGGCCGGCGGGTGCGTCACCATGCCCGCCAGCGCATGGGCTGCATTGGCCAGCACCTTTTCGCTGATGCGGTTGATGCCCTGCACGTCGGTGACCGAATACATCATGCAGATGTCGCTGGGGCCCACGTAAGGCCGCACGTCGCCACTGGCCATGGTGCTGACCATGACCTTGGGCACACCGATGGGCAGTGCGCGCATGCCCGGCGTGGCCAGCGAAGTGCCCCCCGAGCCCCCGGCAGAAATGATGCCGCCCAGGTCGCGCCGCGTGCGCACATAGTGCTCGAAGGCCAGCGCCATGGCAGTGACGGCGCTGCCGCGGTCGCCGCTGAAAACGGCCGACTCGCCTTGCGGGTGGTGGCGCGCCACCTCGCGCGGGTGCACGCTGGCCGGCGACGGTTTGCCGCTGGTGGCCAGGTCCACCGTCACCACCCGTAGGCCCAGCTTTTCCAGGCACTGGCGCAAGAAGAAAAGTTCACGCGCCTTGGTGTCAAAGGTGCCGGCCACATAGGCAGCGCGGCCGCTGGTGGCGGCCACCGGGAATTCGACCACGGTGCCGGTCTTGCCCTTGAGGCCGGCCGCGGTGGGTTCTGGGCTGGTTGCAAGCGGGGCGCTGCCGCGGCTGATGTCGGGGGCCGGCGCCGCGGTACCGCCCGCGTTCCAGCGGTTGAAGCCGCGCACCGTGCGCGGCGCCAGGTCGGTGAGCGACGGCGCACCGTCACCGTGGGCACGCTGCACGGTGTAGACCTGGATGGGGCTTGCCGCCCCGGGCGCCAGCGGCGCCGGGTGGGCTTCGGTCGGCTCATCGTCGTGGTGGCCACTGCTTTTCACGCCCAGCAGTTGCTCTTGCAGCCCGCGGTCGGCCGCCAGCTGCGCCGCCGGCATCTGGTGCGCGATGCGGCCGTTGACCATGACACCGATGCTGTCGGCCACTTCCAGCGCCACGCCCAGGTTCTGCTCGATCAGCAGAATGCCCATCTCGCCTCCGGCGGCCAACGCGCGCAGCGACTGCGCCACATGTTCCACGATCACCGGTGCCAGGCCTTCGGTGGGCTCGTCCATCACCAGCAGGCGCGGCTCCAGCAGCAGCGCGCGGCCGATGGCCAGCATCTGCTGTTCACCGCCTGACAGTTGCGCGCCGCCGTTGCCCTTGCGTTCGGCCAGGCGCGGGAACATCGTATAGACGCGGTCCACATCGCGCTTCTTGCGCGCCACCAGCTTCAGCGTTTCATCCACCGTCAGTGAAGGCCAGACCCTCCGGCCCTGCGGCACGTAGGCAATGCCCCGCCGTGTGATGACGTTGGGGCTGAGGCCCAGGATCTCTTCGCCGGCCAACTTGATGCTGCCTGAAGCGGCCACCAGGCCGGTGATGGCGTTGCACAGCGTGGTCTTGCCCATGCCGTTCCGGCCGACGATGCCTTGCACGCCCTGGGCCAGGCTCAGGCTCACGCTCTGCAGGGCGTGGGCGCGGCCGTAGTACACGTCCAGGCCCTCGATCACCAGCAACGGCGCACGCGCTTTCGGGCTGCCGCTGCTGCCCTGGCTGTCAGAGCCGCGGAACCAGGCCATCAGTGTTTCCCGCCCATGTAGATGGCCTGCACCTGTGCGTCGTTCTCGATCTCGTCGGGCGTACCGTGTTTGAGCACGCGGCCGTTGTGCATCACCGTGACCCGTTCGACCACGCGCAGCGCGATGTCCAGGTCGTGTTCGATCAACACAAAACTCATGTGCGCCGGCAGGCCGCGCAGCAGCGCCACCAGTTCACGCCGTTCGGCCGGCGACAGGCCGGCCGCAGGTTCATCAAACAGAATGAGGCGCGGTGCACCGGCCAGCGCCATGCCAATCTCGAGCTGCCGCTGCTGGCCATGCGCCAGATTGCCCACCAGCTCGTGCGCCAGGTGGTCCAGCCGCACACGCTGC
>JAYSXE010000300.1:0-38024 GCA_043717565.1 Burkholderiales bacterium
TGTTGCAGGGCCGGCACGTGCTGGCCGTGGCTGGCACGCACGGCAAGACCACCACCACCGCGATGCTGGCCTGGATACTGGATCAAGCCGGTCTGCAGCCCGGGTTTCTGGTGGGTGGGGTGCCGATGAACTTTGGCGTCTCGGCGCGCCTGGGTGCCGCGGGCAGCGCGTTTGTCATCGAAGCCGACGAATACGACACCGCGCTGTTCGACAAGCGCAGCAAGTTCGTGCACTACCGGCCGCGCACGGCTGTTCTGAACAACCTGGAGCACGACCACGCCGACATCTTCCCCGACCTGGCGGCCATCGAAACCCAGTTCCACCACCTCGTGCGCACCGTGCCCGCCAGCGGCCGGCTGGTGGTGAACGCCCGTGATGAAGCCCTGCAACGCGTGCTGGCCCGCGGCTGCTGGAGCGAGGTGCAGCGCTTCGGCACCCGGCGCGAAGCGCCGGGCGGCCTGTGCGCCCGCGGTGACGCCCAGAGTTTTGACGTGCTGCGCGGCAGCCTGAAGCTGGGCCGCGTGGAATGGGGCCTGCTGGGCGAACACAACCAGCTCAATGCGTTGGCCGCCATCGGCGCCGCTGAACATGTGGGCGTCAGCGCCGACGCCGCCTGCGCTGCGCTGGCGCGTTTCGAAAACGTGCGCCGGCGCATGGAACTGCGCGGCCAGGCCGGCGGGGTGCAGGTTTACGACGACTTCGCACACCACCCCACGGCGATGAAAACCACGCTGGACGGCCTGCGCCGCAAGGTGGGCATGGGCGGCCGCATCCTGGCCGTGTTTGAACCGCGTTCCAACACCATGAAGCTGGGCACCATGAAGGCGCAACTGCCGTGGGCGCTGGAAGGGGCCGACCTCAGCTTCTGCCTGCAGGGTGACTACGGCTGGAGCACCGCCGAGGCCCTGGCGCCGCTGGGCACCGCCGCCGAGGTGGCCAGCACGGTGGACGCGCTGGTGACCCAGGTGGTGCGAGCCGCGCGGCCGGGCGACCATGTGCTGTGCATGAGCAACGGCGGTTTCGGCGGCATCCACGACAAGCTGTTGGCAGCGCTGAGCACGCGCTTCGGCGCTTAGGCGCCAGGCCCGAAGCCGCGTGGGTGGCGTGCTGCCACTGGGCGGCTGCACGCTTTGGCCGGCCCGTGCCGCCAGGCGCCTGCGGCAGCAGCCACAATCGGCGGAATGTATGCCTTGTTCGAAGACGCCGGGAAATTCCACGCCGGCCGCGTGATGTCCGAAGCCGATACCTCGGTTCAAGTGGAGCTGGACTCCGGCAAACGCGTGAAGGTGAAGTCGGCCAACGTGATGTTGCGCTTTGACAAACCCGCGCCCGCGGACATGCTGCAGCTGGCGCAAGCGCAGGCCGCCGACATCGACCTGGACCTGGCCTGGCAGTTCGCGCCCGACGCCGACTTCAGCTTTGCCGAGCTGACGCGCGACTACTTCAGCGCCAAGGCCGGCCCTGAGCTGCACGCGGCGATGCTGATCAAGCTGTTTGACGCACCGCACTACTTCAGGCGCCTGGGCAAGGGCCAGTTCAGAAAAGCGCCAGAGGAAACGGTGAAAGCCGCCCTGCTGGGCATTGAACGCAAGAAGCAGGTGGCGGCCCAGATCGAAGCCTGGGCCAACGAATTGGTGGCCGGCGTGTGCCCGGCGCCGGTGCGGCAGGAGCTGTACCGCATCCTGTTCAAGCCCGACAAGAACGGGCCTGAATACAAGGCCGTGGTGGAAGCGTCCAAACGCGCCCAGCGCGCGCCGCTGGACCTGCTGACGGCCGCTGGCGCCATAGAAAGCCCCTACCAGTTTCACTGGCGGCGCTTCCTGTTCGACCAGTTTCCCAAAGGCTATGCCTTTCCCCCGCTGCCGGTGCCGGCCTTCAAGGACGAACTGGCCACCGCACCCGTGCAGGCTTTTTCCATCGACGACTCGGCCACCACCGAGATCGACGACGCGCTGTCGGTGCAGGGCCTGGGCAGCGGCACGGTGGTGTTTGGCGTGCACATCGCAGCACCCGGCCTGGCCATCACGCCCGACTCGCCGCTGGACAAGGTGGCGCGCGAGCGCCTGTCCACCGTCTACATGCCGGGCTACAAGATCACCATGCTGCCCGATGATGTGGTCCAGGCCTACACGCTGGCCGCAGGCCGCGCCTGCCCTTCGCTGAGCCTGTACGTGACGCTGGACGAAGCCACGCTGGAAGTGCGCAGCAGCGAAACCCGCCTGGAACGGGTGCCGATTGCCGCCAACCTGCGCCACGACCAGCTGGAAGACGTGGTGACCGAAGCTTCGCTGCAAGGCGCAGCCCCGGCGACTTACGCCTTTGCCCCTGAACTGGTCTTTGCCTTTCGCCTGGCCAAAGCGCTGAAAGCACGGCGCGAGGTGGTGCGTGGCAAGCCGGAGAACTTCAACCGCCCCGACTACAACTTCAAGCTCACGGGCGACGGCGGCGAGCCGACCGGCCTGGAGCCGGTGCAGATCACGACCCGGCAGCGCGGTTCGCCGCTGGACCTGGTGGTGGCCGAAGCCATGATCCTGGCCAACAGCACCTGGGGCGCCTGGCTGGCCGAACACGGCGTGCCCGGCATCTACCGCAGCCAGGCCAGCATGCTGCCCGGCATCAAGGTGAAGATGGGCACCAAGCCGGCCCCGCACGCCGGCATGGGCGTGGCGCAGTACGCCTGGAGCACCAGCCCGCTGCGCCGCTATGTGGACCTGGTGAACCAGTGGCAGCTGATGGCCTGCGTGCGCCAGGGCCGCACCGCGGCGCTGGTGGCGCCTTTCAAGCCCAAGGATGCGGCGCTTTTCTCGGTGATATCGGGCTTTGATGCCGCCTACAGTGCCTACAACGGGTTCCAGCAGGGCATCGAGCGCTACTGGACGCTGCAGTGGCTGCAGCAGAACAAGGTGGCCGAACTGGAAGCAGCGGTGATGAAGGACGGCCTGGTGCGCGCGCAGACGCTGCCGCTGGTGTTTCGCCTGGCGGGCACCGAAACCCTGCCGCGCGGCGCCCTGGTGTCGGCGCGCGTCAACGGCATCGACCTGCTGACGCTGGAACTGCATGCCACCCTGGCCGGCCGACTGGACACACCGGCGGCCAGCACCGAAACCGCGACCGCGACCGAAGGCGACGACATGCTGGACGACAGCGAAGACCTTGCAGCCGGCGAACCGCTGCACCTGGCCATTGACCTGGGCGAAACACCCGCCCCGGGCGACCCGGGCGCTACTGCCGCCGACGCTGCTGCGGGCACTGCACCCGCCGCCCCCTGACCCGATCAGGGCTTGCAAGATGCCGGGCTGCGCGCTTCCAAAGCCAAGGGGGTTGCCATGAGCCGCCCGTCCCGGCGCAGCCCGGACAGCGTTTCGAAGAAGGCCCCGAAGGCGCGGCCGGGCAGCTTGGCCGAGACGCAGCCCTCCACGCGCCCCATGGCCTACGGCGGCGACAAGGTCGCGCCGGCCGGCGGACCTTCCGCTCCAAACGACGCTGGTGACACGCAACCCCTGACGGCACAGACTGCTGGCTCCCGCGGCTGGCTGCAGCGTGTTCGCCAGCTCAGCGTGCTGCAGATGGCCCTGCTGGCGTCGCTGGCGGCCCACGCGCTGGTACTGTCGGTGCGCTTCGTCGGGCCCGAGAACATCCAGCGGGCTTTTCGCGACATGCCGCTGGAGGTCATCCTCGTCAATGCACGCAGCAAGGAACCGCCGCTGCAGGCGCAGGCCATTGCGCAGGCCAACCTGGCCGGTGGCGGTGAAGCCGACAAGGGCCGCGCCACGTCGCCGCTGCCGGCGGCCACCACCGTGCAGCTGGGCGAATCGGCCGACGACGCGAAGAAGCGCATCGAAAAACTGCAGGAAGAACAGCAGCAGCTGCTGGCCCAGGTGCGGCGTGAAATCGCCATCCTGCCGCCACCCGACCCTTCGCGCGACGACGGCTCGCCCGAAGAACGCGAACGCGACGAAAGGCGTCGCCAGCTGCTGCGCCTGCTGGCCGAGATCGAAAAGCGCGTCAACGACGAAAACGCCCGCCCCAAGAAGCGCTACATCAGTCCGGCCACGCGCGAAGAGGTGTACGCCGTGTACTACGACGCGCTGCGCCGGCGCATCGAAGACCGGGGCACGCGCAACTTCCCCGAGCACAACGGCCAGAAGCTGTATGGAGAACTGACGATGAACGTGACGGTGGACGCCAAGGGCCGCGTGGTCGAGGCCGACATCGTGAACAGTTCCAAGTCGCGCCGGCTGGACGCGCAGGCGCTGTCCATCGTGCGCGCCGCAGCGCCTTTTGGCCCCTTCAGTGACGCCATGCGCGCCAAGGCCGACCAGATCGTGGTCACGTCGCGCTTTCGCTTCACGCGCGAAGATGGCCTGGAAACTTCATTGAGCGCCCGTTGATGACCCGCCCGCCTGTTGCGCAGCCGCCAGCCCAGCCCGCCGCACCACCCCAGGCACCCGCCACGGCAGCCTCGACCGACCGCTACGCCGTGCTGGGCAACCCGGTGGCGCACAGCCGCTCGCCGTTCATCCACGCGCGCTTTGCAGAGCAGACCGGCCAGCACCTGGTGTACGAGCGCGTGCTGTGCCCCATGGACGGATTTGTCGCCACGGTGCAGCAGTTCGCGCAGGCGGGGGGCCGCGGCTGCAACGTCACCCTGCCCTTCAAGTTTGAAGCACCGGCCCTGGCCGCGCGCTGCACCGCCCGCGCCACGCTGGCCGGCGCAGCCAATGTGCTGCAGCTGGACGGCAGCCACTGGCTGGCCGACAACACCGACGGCGTGGGGCTGGTGGCCGACATCGAACAGGGCGCCGGCCGGCCGCTGCAAGGCCAGACCGTGCTGCTGATCGGGGCCGGCGGCGCGGCCGCCGGCGTGCTGGGCCCGGTGCTGGAAAAGCGCCCTGCGCAGGTGCTGGTGTGCAACCGCAGCGTGGGCAAGGCGCAGGCCCTGGTGGCCCGGCATGCGCACTGGGCCGCACGGCACGGCGTGCAGCTGGCCGCCTGCACCCTGGCCGACGCCGCGCAAGCGGGGCGCTTCACCGTGGTCATCAATGCCACGGCCAGCAGCCTGCAAGGGCAGGCGTCGCCGGTGGCACCGGCCGTTCTGGCCCCCAACTGCCTGGCGGTGGACCTGATGTACGGCAGCGCTGCCGCACCCTGGCTGGCCTGGGCGCAGGCCCACGGCGCCCAGGCCCGCGACGGCCTGGGCATGCTGGTGGAACAGGCGGCCGAGGCCTTTGCGCTGTGGCGCGGCGTGCGGCCAGCCACGGCACCCGTCCTGCAGGCCTTGCGGCAGCACATGGCGACCGGCCACTGACCGGCGGGCGATGAGCGCTTCTGCACCGCCCTGAAAATGCGCTGGCCCCGGTTCAAACCCATGGCCGCGCGCCCGCGCTGGCAGCAGCACAGCTGGCGGCTGCTGATGCTGGTGCTGCTGTGCACGCTGGCGCTGCAGCTCACGTGGCTGGCGCGTGTGGCGCTGATGGTGGTGGTGAACCCACAGTCCACCAGCTTTCAACGCAGCGAGATCTGGCGCCTGTTGGTCGACAAACAGCAGGTGGCCTGGAGCCAGAGCTGGGCCGACGCGCCCGCTCTGGGCCTGCAATTGCCGCGTGCGGTGATTGCCAGCGAAGACGCCGGCTTTGTCGACCACGGTGGCGTGGACTGGGACGCCATCCAGACCGCCTGGAAACGCAACCAGCATGCGGCGGCACGCGCTGAAAAACGCGCTGACAAGAACCCCAACACGCCCGCGGCTGTGGCCCAGAACCGCCGCAACCGCACTCCCAAAGTGGTGGGCGGGTCCACCATCACGCAGCAACTGGCCAAGAACCTGTTCCTGTCGGGCGAGCGCACCGCCGCGCGCAAGGCGCAGGAATTTGTCATCACGCTGATGCTGGAAGCGATGCTGCCCAAGGCGCGCATCCTCGAGATTTATCTGAACAGTGTGGAATGGGGCGAAGGCCTGTTCGGCGCACAAGCGGCAGCGCGGCACTACTTCCGCACCGACGCCCGGCGGCTGTCGGCCGAGCAGGCCGCCCGACTGGCCGTGATGCTGCCGGCACCCAAGCGGTTTGAAAGGGCTCCTGCGTCGGTCTACCTGTTGTCGCGGGCTGCCACCATCGCCGCCCGCATGCCCGGTGTGGATGTGCCCTGAAACCCGGCGGCCCCGACGCGGGCCGCGCGAATAGTGCAAGCCTTGGCGGGGCTTTGGCCACCGGCTGACAATGCCGGCATGAACCCCAGCCTGACCGAAGAACTCGCCGCCGCCGCCGCTGCCCTGGTGGTGGACGAAGGCATGGAATACAGCGCGGCCAAGCGCAAGGTGGCGCGCCAGCAGGGCGGCCGCGCCGAATTGCCCAGCAACGAACAGCTGGAAGACGCTGTTCGCGAACACATCGCCATCTTCTGCCCTGACACCCAAAGTCAGGAACTGCAGGCGCTGCGCGAGGTGGCGCTGCAGTGGCTGGGCCGACTGCAGGAATTCCGCCCCCACCTGTCGGGCGCCGCTTGGCGCGGCACCGCCACGCTACGCTCTGCCGTCCACATCGACCTGTATTGCGACGACCCCAAGTCGGCCGAGATTGCGCTGATCAACGCCGGCGTCGACTTCGATACGGGCGCCGAGCCCGGCAACGGTCGAGAACCCATGACCGTGCTGACCGTGGCCAGCCGCAGCCCGGCCCTGCGCGACCCGGTGACCGTGCACCTGCTGCTGCACGACGCCGACGACCTGCGCGGCGCGCTGAAGCCCGACGCCCGCGGCCGCAGCTGGCGGGGCGACCTGCGGGCGCTGCAAAGGCTGATGGACGCCGGGCTCACGGACGCCGGCGGCAGCCGGGGTGCTGCATGAACCGCCGTGGCGCGGGCCGGCTGGCGCTGGCTGGCGCGGCGGTTGCCGCCGCCGCCGCCGGCGTGTGGTGGCACCAGCGCAAATCGGCCACGCCGCCCGGCCTGGGGGCGGCCGGCTCGCAGGACGCCACCACAGCAGCCGCAGAATCCATCTGGCAGATGCGCTTTGACAAACCCGACGGCACAGAGCTGGTGATGGCTTCGCTGCGCGGCAAACCGCTGGTGGTGAACTTCTGGGGCAGCTGGTGCCCCCCTTGCGTGGCCGAGATGCCCGACCTGGACCGCTTTGCGCAGGAAAAAGCCGCCGCTGGCTGGCGCGTGCTGGGTCTGGCCGTGGACAACCCCAAGGCCGTGCGCGCGTTTCTGGCCGCGCGCCCGGTTGGCTATACCATCGCCCTGGCAGGGTTTGAAGGCGCGGGCCTGTCGCGCCGGCTGGGCAACGACAAAGGCGGGCTTCCCTTCACCGTGGTTTTCAATGCCGCGGGCCAGCTGGTGCATCAGAAAGCCGGTCAGACCAGCTTGGCCGAGCTTCAACGGTGGGCGCTGCGCACCTGAGCGCAGCCGATTGAAACCATATGGCGCCCAAACAGGCGCGCGTCACCGGGAACGGCCCCATCAAGCGGTAGAAACTCTTAAAACGTCGTAAAAGAGCGTAAAGTCGCGCTCCCTGACGGCTTTCCATAGCCTTCGCACGGCGAAGCGCACACCGCATGAGCATTCTTCTACTCAACGGCCCTAACCTGAACCTGCTCGGCAGCCGGGAGCCGCACATCTACGGCGCCACCACTTTGCCGCAGATAGAAGCCGAATTGACCCAGATGGCGGCAAATGCCGGGGCCAAGTTGCACACCCTGCAAAGCAACCATGAAGGTGTACTGATCGACCGCATCCACGCCGCGCGGTCTGACGGCACCAAATTCATCATCATCAACCCGGGCGGCCTGACGCACACCAGCGTGGCCTTGCGCGACGCGCTGGCCGGGGTGGCGCTGCCTTTCATCGAACTGCACGTGAGCAACGTGCACCAGCGCGAGGCGTTCAGGCACCACTCTTTCCTGTCGGCCATTGCCGTCGGTGTGATCTGCGGCCTGGGCGTGAACGGTTATCGGCTGGCGCTGCAGCATGCGCTGTCGCTGCGCACACGCGCCAGCGCCTGACCGCCCTCTTCAGCAGCACCCCAGTAAAACAACGCGTCGCACCACCCGCAAACGGGGGTGCTGGCGCAGCAACGAGGAGGACCGCATGGACCTGAGAAAGCTCAAAACCCTGATCGACCTGGTGTCGGAATCCAACATCTCCGAACTGGAGATCACCGAAGCCGAAGGCAAGGTGCGCATCGTCAAGGGCGGCGTCGGTGGCATGGGCGGCATGGCCATGGCCCCGATGCAGGCGCCGGCACCCCTGAGCGCCGCGGCCACCGCCGCAGCCGCTGCTGCGGTGGAAACCGAAGCGGCGGCAGTAGCCGCTGCCACGGAAGCCGCTGCGCGCGCCAACGACAAGGTCATCAAGTCGCCGATGGTCGGCACCTTCTACCGCGCGGCCAGCCCGGGCGCCAAGGCATTCATCGACATCGGCGACAGCGTCAAGCCCGGCCAGCCGGTGTGCATCATCGAAGCCATGAAGATCATGAACGAGATCGAGTCCGACTGCGAAGGCAAGGTGATCCGCATGCTGTGCGAAAACGGGCAGGCGGTCGAATTCGGCCAACCGCTGTACATCGTCGAATAACGAGGGCCGCACCTCGTGTTCAAGAAAATACTCATTGCCAACCGGGGCGTTCAGTGCCGCAGGCACTGCGGCGAAGCCACATTGCGCTGTGTGCGCGCAGCGCACAAGGGCGATTGAGCCCCCACCACCATGTTCAAAAAAATACTCATTGCCAACCGGGGCGAGATCGCTCTCCGCATTCAGCGCGCCTGCCGGGAAATGGGCATCAAGTCGGTGGTGGTGTACTCCGAAGCCGACCGCGAAGCCAAGTACGTGAAGCTGGCCGACGAAGCGGTGTGCATCGGCCCGGCGGCGTCGGCACAAAGCTACCTGAACATGCCGGCCATCATCGCCACGGCGGAGGTGACTGACGCCGAGGCCATCCACCCCGGCTACGGCTTCCTGAGCGAAAACGCCGACTTCGCCGAACGCGTGGAACGCAGCGGCTTTGTCTTCATCGGGCCCACGCCCGAGAACATCCGCACCATGGGCGACAAGGTGCAGGCCAAGCAGGCCATGATCAGGGCTGGTGTGCCCTGCGTGCCTGGCAGCGAAGACGCGCTGCCCGAGGACCCCAAGGAAATCATCCGCCAGGCGCGGGCCATCGGCTACCCGGTCATCATCAAGGCCGCCGGCGGCGGCGGCGGGCGCGGCATGCGCGTGGTGCACACCGAAGCGGCGCTGATCCACGCCGTGCAGACCACGCGTGCCGAAGCGGGCGCTGCCTTTGGCAACCCCGCCGTGTACATGGAAAAGTTCCTTGAACACCCGCGCCACATCGAGATCCAGGTGCTGGCCGACACGTTCAAGAACGCCGTGTGGCTGGGCGAGCGCGACTGCAGCATGCAGCGCCGCCACCAGAAGATCATTGAAGAAGCGCCGGCACCGGGCATTGCGCGCCGTGTGATCGAAAAGATCGGCGACAGGTGCTCGGCGGCCTGCAAGAAGATGGGCTACCGCGGCGCCGGCACCTTCGAATTCCTGTACGAAGACGGCGAGTTCTTCTTCATCGAGATGAACACCCGCGTGCAGGTGGAACACCCGGTGACCGAGATGGTGACGGGCATCGACATCGTGCAGATGCAGATCCGCATAGCCGCGGGCGAGAAACTGCCCTTTGCGCAGCGCAACATCGAACTGCGCGGGCACGCCATCGAATGCCGCATCAACGCTGAAGACCCCTACAAGTTCACGCCGTCGCCCGGGCGCATCACCCTTTGGCACGCGCCGGGTGGGCCCGGTGTGCGCGTGGATTCACACGCCTACAGCAACTACTACGTGCCGCCGAACTACGACTCGATGATCGGCAAGATCATCGCCCACGGTGACACGCGCGCACAGGCCCTGGCGCGCATGCGCACCGCGCTCAGTGAAACCGTGGTGGAAGGCATTCAGACCAACATCCCGTTGCACCGGGAACTGATGACCGATGCCAAGTTCATGGAAGGTGGCACCACCATCCATTACCTGGAAGGCTGGTTGGGCCATCATCGGCGCTGAATCCAGTCGCCGACGGACTGCACACCATCGACCCACCCATGTTTGAACTGGTATTGCGCGCACCCCAAGACCTGGTGGACCCGGTGTCCGACGCGTTGATGGACGAGCTGGACGCGCTGTCGGTCTCGGTCGAAGACGCCGACGCTGGCACCGACGGTGAACGTGCGCTGTTTGGCGAGCCGGGCATGCCCGCGCCGGCGTCGGGCTGGGTGCGTTCCACCATCCAGGCGCTGTTCGACACCGAGGCCGGCGCCGAAGCCGCGGCCACGCTGCTGCTGGCTCAGGACTGGACACGCGGACTGAGCCTGCAGTCGCTGCAGCCCCTGGAAGCGCAGGACTGGGTGCGCCTGACCCAGCAGCAGTTCGGCCCGGTGCCCATCACACCCACGTTCTGGGTGGTGCCCAGCTGGCACGAGCCGCCGCCGCAGGCGCGCCAGGTGCTGCGGCTGGACCCGGGGCTGGCTTTTGGCACCGGCACCCACCCCACCACCCGCATGTGCCTGCGCTGGCTGGCACAACCGCCCGCCGGGGTGCAGCTGACGCGCGTGCTGGACTACGGCTGCGGCTCGGGCATCCTGGCGATTGGCGCTGCGTTGATGGGCGCGCAGCAACTCGACGCCGTCGACATCGACCCCGCTGCGGTGCAGGCCACGAAAGAGAACGCCGTGCGCAACGGCGTGGTGCTGCAGGCCCATCTGGCCGACCAGACACCCGACCATGCCGGCCAGGGGTACAGCGTGGTGCTGGCCAACATCCTGGCCACGCCGCTGAAGCTGATGGCACCGCTGCTGGCGGACCACGTGGCCGATGGTGGCTGGCTGGTGCTGGCCGGCATCCTGGAGCGCCAGGCCGACGAACTGAAAGCCGCCTACGCGCCCTTTGTGCAGTTGCAGGTGGCCGACCAGGAAGAGGGCTGGATCCTGATGACGGCCCACAAACCGGCGCCCGGGCCGGCCCCCCAGGCGGGCCCCGCCCCTTTGTGATGTCCGCCGACCAGGCCACGCGATGCCCGTCTTGCAAGACGGTGTTTCGGGTCGTGCCTGATCAGCTGCGGGTGTCCGAGGGCTGGGTACGCTGCGGCCGCTGCACGCATGTGTTCAACGCCGCCGAGAACCTGGTGGACATGGACGGCGGCTGGGCACGGCTGCCTGAAGACCCGCAAGCCGGCCCCCGCGCCCGCTCGGCCGCGGACATCCGGCGCACGGCGCGCGGCCCTGCGCACCGTGCGCGGCAAGACGGGCCCGACACCGACCGGCTGGCATCGAAGGTCGAGGCCGCGATGGCGCGCGCGCCGCAAGCTCCACAGCCCGCGCCGCCCCCTTCGGCCCCCGACCCTTTCTCGGCCCGCCTTCCCCCGGCCCCAGCTGGGCCGCCGGTGGCCCAGGGCACGGCCGCCGACACCGCCGCGCGCGCACCGGGCTCAGCGCTGACCTTTCGCAAGCCAGCGCCCGCCGGCGGCGCCAGAAGGCCCGCGGCCGACACCGCACGGGTACCAACCTGGCCCGCAGAGCAGGGCTTTGAGCAGCCGCTGCGGCACCCTGACGGCGATGACTGGCAACCCCTGCCGCCGTCCGGGCCGTTCTTCGAAAGCCCAGCCGGCCCGGTAGCCAGCCCGCCGCCCGCAGCCGAGGCACCTGTCTGGCCCGCCAGCGCGCACGACACCGCACCCGACCCGCTGTACGCCCGCTTGCCCGAACCGGCCGACCGGTCGTTGCCTTTCGACGAGACGCGCCCCGAAATGGATTGGGCGGCGCCCGCCATGGCCACCAGCCTGGACGACCTGCGCGCCGATCCCCGGGGCGGCGCGCGCACCTCGCCCGCCGCCAAGCCCGGCTTCATGCGCAAGGCCGAGCGCGAACGCCAGTGGCAGCAACCGCGCCGCCGCGCGTTGCTGGTGGGCGCGGTGGCCGGCAGCGCCCTGCTGTTGCTGACGCAGGTTGCCGTGGCCTACAAGGACCTGATGGCGGCCCGGTTCCCGGGCACCCGGCCGGTGCTGGAAGGCCTGTGTGCCGGCCTGGGCTGCACGGTGCGTGCAGCGCGGGGCATCGACAGCCTGGCGGTGGAAAGCAGCGGTCTGGTGCGGGTGGACAAGACGGCCAACTACCAGTTGCAGGTGACGTTGCGCAACCGCGCCAACCTGGAACTGGCGCTGCCCGCGCTGGATGTCACGTTCACCGACAGCAAGGGCGACGTGATCGCCCGCAAGGTGCTGCTGCCGCAGGACCTGGGCAGCACAATAGACCGCAAACCGGGCAGCCACGGCGGCACGGTGGCCGCCGGCCGGGAAGTCACGCTGCAAGGCACGCTGCAAACCGCAGGCGGGGGCGCGGAAGTCGTGGCCGGCTACACCGTTGAACTGTTCTACCCTTGAAAAGGTGCGGCATGCGGCCGGGGCTGGCAGTTGGCCCCCCTTTCATGCTTGCTGCCTGTTGAACCCGCTGCCGCCTGCCCTGCCCGGCAGGCCAGCCTACGCCACCCTTTTGCACACTCTGGAGCTTCCATGCCCGCTTTGATCTGCGGTTCACTCGCCTTCGACACCATCACCACCTTTCCGGGCCGCTTTGCCGAGCAGATCATGCCCGACCAGGTGCACATCCTGAACGTCAGCTTCCTGGTGCCCACACTGCGCCGCGAATGGGGCGGCTGTGCCGGCAACATCGCCTACAACCTGCAGGCCATAGGCGGCGCGCCGGTGATCCTGGCGGCCGTGGGCGTGGACGGCGGCGAGTACGTGGCGCGTGTGCAGGGGTGGGGTGCCGACACCTCGCTGATCCACCGCGACACCGAACTGCACACAGCGCAGTGCCACATCACCACCGACCGCGACAACAACCAGATCGCCGCCTTCCACCCCGGGGCGATGAGCAACGCGCACCTGATGGCCGTCCCGGGCAAGGGCCAGCGCAGCGACCTGAAGATCGGCATCATCGCGCCCGACGGCCGCGACGCCATGTGGCAGCACGCGCACCAGATGCAGGCCGCTGGCATTCCGTTCATGTTCGATCCCGGCCAGCAGCTGCCGCAGTTCAATGGCAGCGAGCACAAGGAAATACTCGGCCTGGCCAGCTGGGTGGCGCTGAACGACTACGAAGCCCGCATGCTGGAAGAGCGCACCGGCGAAAGCCCCGAGCAGATCTCGCACCGCCCGAACATCCACGGCGTGGTGGTGACGCTGGCCGAGCACGGATGTGAACTGTGGGTGAAGGGCCAGCGCACCGCCGTGCCCGGCGTGAAAGCCGAGGCCGTGCAAGACCCCACCGGCTGCGGCGACTCTTTCCGCGCCGCCTTCCTGTTCGGTCTGGAACGCGGCTGGAGCCTGCAGCGCTGCGCCGTACTGGGCAACCACATCGGCGCCATCAAGATCGCGCACCGTGGGCCGCAGAACCACCGCTTCGACGAAGCCTTGATGGCCATGACCAAGGACTGAGTCGGGACGTGGGGGTCCGGAAGGACCCCTACGCCAGACGAAGGCCCGAGCGCGATTTCACGCGCGAGGGCTGAGGCGGGACTTAAAACTCAGTGCACCACTTGCGCCAGGTTCCCCTTGGCGTACAGCCCAGCCACCTCGTGCAGGCTCAAGGGCTTCAGTTTGGGGGCCTGGCCCTCGCAGCCAAATTCGATGTAACGCTGCTTGCAGATCTTGTAGGCCGCTTCGCGCGCCGGCTTCAGCCATTCGCGGGCGTCGAACTTCTCGGGGTTCTCGGCCATGAACTGGCGCACCGCGGCCGTCATCGCCAGGCGGATATCGGTGTCGATGTTGATCTTGCGAACGCCGTACTTGATGGCTTCCTGGATCTCGCTGACCGGCACGCCGTAGGTTTCCTTCATCTGCCCGCCGTACTGGCGGATCTTCTCCAGCAGGTCCTGCGGCACGCTGGAACTGCCGTGCATCACCAGGTGGGTGTTGGGAATGCGGTAGTGGATTTCCTTGATGCGGTCGATGGCCAGGATGTCGCCCGTGGGCTTGCGGCTGAATTTGTAGGCGCCGTGGCTGGTGCCGATGGCGATGGCCAGTGCGTCCAGCTGCGTGCGCTTCACGAAGTCGGCGGCCTGCTCGGGGTCGGTCAGCAGCTGCTCGCGCGTCATCGTCGCGTCGGTGCCGTGGCCGTCTTCCTTGTCGCCCTTCATGGTCTCCAGGCTGCCCAGGCAGCCCAGTTCACCTTCCACGGTAACACCCAGCAGGTGCGCCATGTCCACCACCTTGCGCGTGACTTCCACGTTGTAGTCGTAGCTGGCAATGGTCTTGCCGTCGGCCATCAGGCTGCCGTCCATCATCACCGAACTGAAGCCCAGGTCGATGGCACCCTTGCACACCTCGGGGTTCTGGCCATGGTCCTGGTGCATCACCAGCGGCACCTGGGGGTAGGCCTCGAGGGCGGCCTGGATCAGGTGCTTGATGAAGGCCTCGCCCGCGTATTTGCGCGCGCCGGCGCTGGCTTGCAGGATGACGGGCGCGCCCACTTCGGCTGCAGCGGTCATGACCGCCTGCACTTGTTCCAGGTTGTTGACGTTGAAAGCGGGAATCCCATAGCCGTTTTGTGCGGCATGGTCGAGCAGCTGGCGCATCGAGACGAGAGGCATGGAGGGGCTCCGAAGTTGATCAGCAAAAAGTCTTTCGGGCACCGGCGGCAGCGGGCTGACAGCCCCGCCGCACCGGCGCAACCAAGGCGCCGTAACCGCGCCGTAACCGCGGCATTTTAGGGCGCGCTCCCTTGAGACAACCGGCCTTCGCGGCCCTGCGGCGCGGGCAAGTCGTGAAAGAAGGTGTCCGCCAGGGCCGGGTTTGCGGGCCGAAGGCCCACCTTTTCACCTGCATTGGTGGGGCGGCGCCTGTTGAAAATTCACGCCACTGCGGTGCAGTTGCACCGCACCCGCCCCACCGGCAACCGACACCACCACCCCCTATGCGAGCCATCGACATCGCGCCGCTGACGCGCTGGATCACCGAAGCCGCGCTTTTGCACGGCACCGCCCTGCCCCGGTACCTGGCCCGCTGCCTGGGCATCAGCGCGCGGCGCGCCGAGAGCGTGGCCGAAGAGCTGGCCGCCGCGCAGTGGCTGGTGGTGGACGGGGCAGCGGGCCAGCGAACTTGGCGGCCCGGCCCGCTGCGGCAGGTGGTGAAGCGCTACGCGCTGCGCGGCCTGTTCGAAGACCTGCCCTGGCGCCGCGACTTTGCCCCGTGCTTCACGTTGCCTGACGCGGTGCAACGCATGGCGCAGCACGGTTTCACCGAATTGCTGAACAACGCCATCGACCACAGCGGCGGCAGCGAAGTGACGGTGTCGATGCGGCAGACACCGCTGCACTTTCAGCTGCTGGTGTCAGACGACGGCTGCGGTCTTTTCGACCGCATGGCCAAGAACTTCGATATCAACGACCCGCATCTGGCCCTGCTGGAACTGTGCAAGGGCAAGCTGACCAGCGCGCCCGAGCGGCACACCGGCCACGGCCTGTACTTCAGCTCGCAGCTGGCCGACGTGTTTGGCCTGCATGCCAACGGCCTGGCCTTCCAGCGCCACGAATGGGAACGGGTGCAGTGGCGCACCACGCGCCACTGCGGCCAGCCCGGTACGTCCATCTTCATGGGCCTGGCGCTGGACACGAAACGGACGCTGGACGAGGTGCTGCGCGCGCACAGCGCCGACGGCAAGGGCTACGGTTTTGCGCGCACCACGGTGCCGCTGCACCTGCTGGCCAGCAACGGCAACCTGGCCTCGCGCGCCGACGCCAAGCGCGCCGTGGCGCGGCTGACGGGCTTTCGTCGCGCGGTGATCGACTTCGCCGGCGTGAAAGAGGTCAGCCACGCTTTTGCCGACGAGATGTTTCGCATCTTCAGCCGCGACCACCCCGAGACACGACTGGTGCCGATCGGCATGACGCCGCAGATCATGGAGATGGTGCAAAGCCTGCGGCAGTGAGCCGGGCGCCCGCCCGGCCCGGAACGGTCCTCGGCCTCAGGCCCGGCGCCGCAGCAGGTCGCCCGGCAGTGGCGGCCGCCACACGTCGTGCAGGGCGCTGGGTGCGGCCGGGCGAGAGAACAAGAAGCCCTGCATCTGCACGCAGCCGTAGCTCAGCAGGGCCTCGCACTGCTCCTGCGTTTCCACACCCTCGGCCACCACCTCCATGCCCAGGCGGTGGCTCAGTTCGATGATGCCCTGCGTGATGGCGGCGGTGCGCGCGTCGTGCGGCAGCCGCTGTGTGAACGACCGGTCGATCTTCAGCACGTCGAAAGGAAAGTCGCGCAGGTAGCTGAGTGACGAGTAGCCGGTGCCGAAGTCGTCAATGGCCAGGCGCACACCCAGCTGCTTCACCGCCGCCAGTGCGCGCAGTGCGCCGGCGGTGTCCATCAACAGCGCCGACTCGGTGACTTCCAGTTCCAGCCACCGGGGCGCCAGGCCGCTGAGCTCCAGCGCACGGGCCACGCTGGGCACGAAGTCGGGCCGGCACACCTGGTGCGCCGAGACGTTCACACCCACCGGCAGGGTGGCGGTGCCGCTGTCCTGCCACTGCTTGTTCTGCCGGCAGGCGGCTTCCAGCACCCAGTGCCCGATGGGCACGATGAGCTGGCTCTGTTCAGCCACTTCGATGAAAGCACCGGGCGCCAGCAGGCCGCGCAGCGGGTGGTTCCAGCGCAGCAGGGCTTCGCTGGAGGTGGCCGCGCCGGTGCGGCCGTCCACGCGGGCCTGGAATTCCAGCGCGAACTGCCGCTCGGTCAACGCGTTGCGCAGGCCGCTTTCGATTTCAATGCGGCTGGCGGCCGTGGCGTCCATGGCCAGGTCGTAGAAGTTGGTGCGGTCGCGGCCCTGCTCACGCGCGAAGCCCAGCGCCAGGTCGGCGCGCTCCAGCAGCAGCTCGGGTGTGGTGCCGTCGGTGTTGCTCAGCGCGATGCCGATGCTGACTGTCGGGAAGACCTCGATGCCGCCCAGCAGCAGCGCCGAGCTGGCCGCCTCGCGCAGCCGCTGCGCCACACGCGCGGCGTCTTGCGGGCTCCTCAACTGGCTGAGCACGATGGCGAACTCGGTGCCCGCCAGCCGCGCCAGGGCGCCACTGCGGTCCAGCGCGGGGCCGGCCGCCACCAGGTCCGAGCCGCGCAGCGCTGAATGCAGGCGCTGGGCCACGACCTTCACCAGTTCGTCGCTGCGGCTGTGGCCCAGGCTGAGCTTGATGCGCCTGAAGTTGTCCAGGTCAGCCAGCAGCACCGCCACCGTGTGCCCCTGGCGCTGCGCCAGGCGCAAGACCAGGTCCAGCTGTTCGCGGAAAAGCAGCCGGTTGGGCAGGCCGGTAAGCGCATCGAAGCAGGTGAGTTTGCGAATGCGCGCGTTTTCGCTGGCGGCCTGGGGGTCGACACCATGGCTGGCCAGCAGGTCGGACATGCGCTTGCGCGGCGAATCTGCCGGCGGTGGTTCGCGCTGCGGCGAAGCCAGCGGCGGCAGCTGCGCCGGCCGGGCGGCACGGGGCAGCGGGGCCGCAGCGCCGCGGCCGGCAACGGTGGGGCTGGCGACGGGCAGGCTGGCGGCCGGTTCGTTGACTGCAGAGGCACGGCCAACAGCAGGTGATGCGCCTGGCTTCAGCCGCGACCAGGCTCGTTCAAACATCATCGGTGTTCCTCAATGGCCGCGGTGGGCCTTTGCGAAGCAGACTGCGCTTCGATCAAGACGGTGGTCAGCACCGGCACGGCATGGGTTGGGGTAGTCGGCGGCACTGGGGCCACTGGTGCAGGCGTTCGGGGAGCTGTTTGTGCCGCTGTGTGCGCAGCTTTTTGTGGGGTCTCTGGCAGAGCCGGTGGCAATGCCGGCGCCGCCAGGCCCGCTTCCAGATCGGCCCGGAAAACCACCACCTGGTTGCGCCCCGACTTCTTGGCCACATACATGGCCCGGTCGGCCAGGTCGATCAGGCCCGCCAGGTCGGCCACCGCACTGTCGATCACCGCCACCCCGAAACTGGCGCTCATCGCCAGCTGCGGGCCCGGGTCCAGCCCCTCGCCGTTGTTGCTGGCCACAGCCTGGCGCAGCACCTCGGCCAGGCCGCGGCCGCGGTCGGCATCGGCCCCGGGCAGCACCATGCAGAACTCTTCGCCGCCGTAGCGGCCCAGCAGGTCGCCCGGGCGCACCTGCTGGCGCAGCAACTGCGAAAAACGCTGGATGGCCTGGTCGCCCACGCCGTGGCCCCACGTGTCGTTGATGCGTTTGAAGTGGTCGATGTCGGCCATCACGCACACCAGCGCCGAGCCGTCGAACCGGGCGCGGTCGAACAGCGCCTGGCCCAACGCAAAGAACGCGCGGCGGTTCAGGCAGCCGCTGAGCGGGTCGTGGTTGGCCAGTTGTTCCAGGGCCACGTTCTTCCTCTCGAGTTCGGACTTCGACACCGCCAGGTCGCCCAGCACATCCAGCAACTGCTGGTTGGACAGTTCCAGCTCGGTCACGTCACCCACGCTGACCATGCAGCCGCGCAGGCTGCCCTGCTCGTCCAGCAACGGCGAGCAATTCAGCGTCACGTGCGCACGCACGTCGGCGCCGGGCTCGTCACGCACCTCAAAGCGCAGGCCGCGCAGGCTCTTGCGGCCGTGCACCGCCGTCAGCCAGGGTGCGGCGTCGGTGTCGGCATCGGCCGGCGCAAACCAGTGCAGCGACTGCGCACGCAGACCCACCAGCGGGCGTTCGTCACCGCGGGGCCGCATGGCTTCAAAGGCCTTGTTGACCAGCAATATGCGGCCCTGCACGTCCACCACCAACACGCCTTCGATGAGGGCGTCGAAGGCGTTGCGCACACGGTCGGGCACGGCCGCGGCCGGGTCCAGGTGTTCCAGCATGCGGCGCAGGTACAGGTAGTAAGCCGCCGAGGCCACCAGCATGAACAGCAGCACCAGCCGCGCCGGTCCGCTGAGCACCCAGGCCGGCAGGTCTTTCAGGCCGGGCGCGCGGTGGGCCACCTCGAGCTGGCCCCAGTCGGCACCGGCGGCCAGCAGCGGCACCGTCACGTTCAGTGCCCACGACTTGCCTGCCGCCTGCCACTGTTCGGGGTGGCCCGTCGTACGCGCCAGCAGGCGGCCGTCGGCACGGCGCAGGCCGATGCTGGCCATGTCTTCATTGCCCGCCTGCACCGCGCGCAGGGTCTGCTCGATGGCAGCCCAGTCGCGGCGCTGCACCAGGGCCGCCACCTGCGTGGCCAGGCCCTGGGCCATGCGGGCATTGAGATCGCGGCGCGTGGCTGACTCGTTGGGAAACAGACCCAGCAGCAGGTCGGCCGCCAGCAGCAGCATCACCGCCAGCGACACCAGGCCCATGGTCATGCGCGGAATCGCGCTCAATCTCATCGCATCGCCTCCAGGGGCTCGAGCAGTTCACGCATCACGCCCGAGGGATGCCCGCGCTGCACCGTCGGGCCGGGGACGGGGTCATCCGGGCCGTCGAAAGGCGGGTCTACAGGGCCACTGTGCGCTGGCCCTGTGCGGCTGACGGTGTCTGCAGTGTCTTCGGCACCATCGACCCGGCCGGCAACCTCAGAACCGCCATTGCCGTGACTGTCGTCACCTTCTTCGCGCGAACGGTCGCGGGCGAGAATGGGCAACGGGTCCAGCGACCGCCAGGCGGGCACCGAAGCCATCATCGCGGCGGCCAGCCCACCGGCGCGCGTGGCCCACACCAGCAGCGAAGCCGACAACGCCATGCCGCCAGCCACCACCGGCGCCGCCAGCGCCTGCACGATGGTGTCGTTGTCGTCCGCGCCGTCGCCCGCATCACCCAAGGGCTGGGAAAGCGTCAAGGGCCCGGGCACGGCGGTGGAACTTCGCGTCGCGGTCTGGGCGGCCAGGCCCGCCAGCGACAAGCCGTCAGGCCGCACCTGCAGGAAGGTGGCCTCGGTGCCGGGCAAGCCCAGCGCGGCCTCCAGGCTGCTGGTGTCCTGACCCGGCAACGACGGGTCGACACCGGAACCCTCGTCCAGGGCCGGTACTGAGGCCACCAGAGGGAGCGGATTTTCGCGGCTGCGCGACGCCACGGCGTCAGCCAACCGGACCAGCGCAGTGCGCCGGTTCTCCAGCGGCAACAGGGTCTCGTCTTCCACGGGATCCTCCATCGGGCGCACCGGCGGTGCAGCCACCAGCACGGGGGGAGCAGCTGCATCTTCCTGCACCGGACCGCCGCTGTAATGGGTGGGCGCCTGTGGTGTCTGAACGGTTGACGGCCCGCTCGGCGCAGCCGCTGCAACCGCAGCCCTGACCTTGATGCTCAGTGCCTGCTGGGCAAGGCGGCTGCCGTCGCTGGCCTGCACCACCACCTGGTAGACGTTGTCGGCGCCCCGGTCACGCGGGTCGATGGTCAGCGGTGCATCGACAAAGCGCAGCGCACCGCTGGCGGCATTCACCGTGAAGCGCGCTGCGTCAGCGCCGCCGACGATCGCATAGACCAGCACCGCCGGGGGCTGGTCGGCGTCGGTGGCCGTCAGGTTCACCACGGCCTCGTTGCCTTCCTGCACCTCCAGCAGGGCCTGGGCCGCGCCGCCGCTGCTGGTCAAACGCGGTGTGTTGTCATTCACCGGCGCTACCGTGACGGCCATGCCACTGACACTTGAAAGCACCCCGTCGCTCACCCGCAGGTCAACCAGGTAGACGTTGTTGCGGTCGCTGTCCAGCGGCGTCTCGAAGTCGGGGGCTGCGATGAAGCTCAGCTCACCCGTGCTGCTGTTGACCGTGAAGAAGGCCGCATCGGCACCGCCGGCAATTGCAAACTGCAGGGTCTGCGGCGGCAGGTCGGCGTCGGTCGCCGTCACCCGGGCCACGGCCGTCGTGTTTTCGGGCACGGTGACGCCAAGCACCGGGCTGGTGATGCGCGGCACCTCGTCAATGACGGGCGTGACGGCAATGGCGACGCTGCCACTGGCACCCGTGGCCTGGCCGTCGCCAAGGCTGAAGTCGAAGGCGTCAGCCGTGGTTTCGCTGGCGTCGTGGCGGTAGGCCACGCGGCCGGCGTCCAGGTCGGCCTGCGTGAAGCGGCTGCCCACGGCCAGCACCTGGCCGTTGTTCAGCAAGCTGCCGTGCACCGGTGCGCTCAGCAGCGTGTAGGTCAGCTCGGTTGATGTGTTGTCCACATCAGCAGCCTGCAGCTGCGCTGAACCCAGCGGCGTCGAGCTGCCTTCGGCCACCGTCAGGCGGCCCAGCGTGTCCAGCACCGGTGCGTCATTGACGGCCACACCGCTGAACACCTTGCTGCCCAGCAGCGGTGCGGCCACGCCGTCGCTCACCCAGGTGGCGACGCTGAATCCGCCGTTGACGTTCAACGCCGGCACGAACTGCACAGCGGCGAGCAGAATGTTGATGTCGGCGATGGCACCGCTGGCCGACCACACGCCAGTGGAGGCGTTGAACGTGGACGTGACAGCGCCCGAGGTGGCGGTGGCCAGCATACCGACGGCCGGGTCTGACAGCGTCAGCGTCACGCTGCCGCTGCTGTCGATGTCGCTGACCGCGATATCGATCAGGTCCAACAGCGTGTCTTCGGTGTAGGTCTCGGCCGCATTCAGGTTGCTCGCCGTGGGTGCGTCGTTCACCGCCATCACCGTCACGGCCTTGCTGCCGGTGACGGCTGGGGCCACACCGTCGCTGACGCTGGTGGCGATGTTCAAACCGCCATTGAAGTCGGGCGCCGGCGTGAACACCAGGCCCGCCAGCAGGGTGTTGACGTCGGCCAGCGCGCCGCTGGCAGTCCACACACCCGTGCCCACGTTGTAGCTGGACGTCACAGCACCCGCAGCACCTGTGCTCAGCGCGCCAGTGGCCGGGTCTGACAGGGTCAGCGTCACCGTCAGATTGGCGCTGTCGACATCGGCGGTGACGATGTCGGTCAGGTTCAGCGGCATGTCTTCGAAGGTGGATTCAGCGGCGTTCAGGTTGCTGGCCGTGGGTGCATCGTTGACCGGCGTCACATCCACGGTTTTGTTGCCGGTGACGGGTGCTGCAAGGCCGTCGCCGACGCTGGTGGCGATGTTGAAACCGCTGCTGTGATGGGTGGCGGGTGTGAACACCACACCGGCGAGCAAGACGTTGACATCGGCCAGTGCGCCGCTGGCCGACCACACGCCGGTGCCGGTGCTGTATGACGAGCTCACCGCACCTGAAGTGCCGGTGCTCAGCGACCCTGCTGTCGCGTCTGACAGCGTCAACGTCACCGTCACGGTGGTGTTGTCGGCATCGGCCACCACGATGTCCACCAGGTTCAGCGGCGTGTCTTCGGTGTAGGTTTCAGCGGTGTTCAGGTTGCTGGCGGTGGGGGCATCGTTCACGGGGCTGATGACAAAACTCTTGCTGCCCAATAACGCTGCCGCGACACCGTCGTCCACGCCCGTGGCCACCGTGAAGGCGCCGTTGAAGTTCAGGGCGGGCGTCAACACCAAACCGGCCAGCAGGCTGTTCACATCGGCCCGTGCACCGCTGGCCTGCCATGCGCCGGTGGCGGCGTTGTAGCTGGATGTCACGCTGCCGGCACTGGCCACGCCCAGGGCACCGGCCAAGGGGTTGGACAGCGTCAGGCGGGCGTTGACGTTGGCGCTGTCGATGTCGCTGATGACGATGTCAACCAGGTTCAACGGCTGGTCTTCATTGGTGGTTTCGCTGGCGTTCAGGTTGCTGGCGGTGGGCGCGTCGTTCACCGGCACGCCGGTGAAGTTTTTGCTGCCCGTGACCGGTGCGGCCACGCCGTCGCTGACGCTGGTGCTGATGCTGAAAGCGCTGTTGAAGTCGGGCGTGGGGGTGAAGCTCAAAGCCGCCAGCAGCACGTTGATGTCGGCAAAGGCACCGCTGGCGGTCCACACACCGGTGGCCGGGTTGTAGCTGGAACTGACGGCGCCCGAGCTGCCGGTGCCCAGCAAGCCGGCGAGCGGGTTGGACAGCACCAGCGTCACGCTGCCGCTGCTGCTGTCGATGTCGGCGGCCACGATGTCGGCCAGGTTCAAAGTCAAGTCTTCGGTGTAGGTCTCGGCGCTGTTCAGGTTGCTGGCGGTGGGTGCGTCGTTCACCGCCACACCCGTGAACGACTTGCTGCCGGCAAGGGCGGCAGCCACGCCGTCGTCCACGCTGGTGGCCACCGTGAAGACGCCGTTGAAGTTCAGTGCGGGCGTGAACACCAGGCTGGCCAGCAAGCTGTTCACGTCGGCCAGCGCGCCGCTGGCCTGCCATACGCCCGTGGCCGCGTTATAGCTGGCCGTCACGCTACCCGCGCTGGCCACGCTGAAGGCACCGGCTGCCGGGTTGGACAGCGTCAGTGTTGCCGTCACGTTGGCGCTGTCGATGTCACTGACGACGATGTCGGTCAGATTCAAGGCCGTGTCTTCGGTGAAGATCTCGGCTGCGTTCAGGTTGGTGGCCGTGGGCGCGTCGTTGACAGCGCTGACGGTCACGTCCACGACATCGGTGGCGCTTGAAAAAGCCGTGCTGCTGCCGGTGCTGACGGTGGACACCTTCGTGCCGGCCACACCACTGGTCTGGTCCCAGGCGCGCAGCGTCAGGGCGGCGTTGGCGGTGCCGCTGTAGTCGGCAGCCGGCGCAAAGTACAGCCGTGTGGCGGCGTCGCTCGCCAGCAGCAACGACGAGCCGTTGTTGACCGCGCCCACAGCGGCCCAGGTGGCCCCGCCGTCCAGGCTGTAGTGCCAGCTGCCATTGGCGCCGCTGGTGGCCACCAGCGCGACGCCCTTGACGGCGGCGCTGTCGGCGTCAGTGGCGCCGCCCAGCAGGCTGCTGACCAGCGAGCCCACCGCGCCGCTCGGCAGCCCCGCGTCTTCAACCACCGCCATCGTCAGCGCGGTGTTGGCCAGCACCGGCGCGGCGTTGTCCAGCTTGATCACGGTGGCCACGAAACCGTGCACCAGCGCTTCGGTTCCACCGGCAGCGCCCTGGGTCAGTACCGCCCCCGTGTCAGCGGCTGCCACCAGACCCGCCACGTCCAGGTTGGACTGCAGGCGCCCGCCCCCGGCGCTGACAAAGCTGTTGGCAGCAATCACCGACGTGGCCGAACCTGCGCTGCTGGCCTGGAAAAAGATGGCTGCTTCACTGTGAACGTCCTGGCCGTCAAAGGTCACCAGCTTGACTTGCGCACTCGCAATCGGCTGCCCCACTGCAGCGCCGCCGTTGAAGGGCAGCGAAATGGCGGTGTTCGAAGCTCTGTGCGTCAGGCTGCCCTGCTGCAGCGTGACGAGTGTGTCGGTGGCCGACGTCGTGTCTTCAACCACCACCACCAGGGTCGCACCTTCATAAGCGTCTGCACCCAGGCCATTGGCGCCGCCCAGCACATAACTGCCGTTGCCGGTCACCGCGGCGGTGACGTTCATCGCCAGCGTGACCGCGCGCGTGCTGCCCCAGTTGGGGTCTGCCGAGGCGCCCACCACGCTGCCGCTGAAGGGCGTGCCGTTCAGAGTGAACGTGGTGTCGATGCTGCCGAAGTCGAGTTCGGTCACGTACAGGTAGGCGGCCACCACGGTGGCGCTGGCGGGTATACCTGCCACCGTCAGCGTGGGTGTCAAAGTGCCGCCGGTGAAACTGCCACTGGTGCGCATGCCGGCCGACGCCACGATGGCGTCGCCACCTTGCAGGCGTGCGCTGTAAAAGGGCGTCAACCCACCCACATCAAGCGTCAGCCTTGAGCCACCGGCGGCGTAGGCCGTACCGTCGTGAACCAGAAAATCAAAGCCGGCATAGGCCGCGCCCGATTGGCCCGCCGCGGGCGTGAACACCAACAGGCCGGCGTCGATGTCGGCGCGCGAAATCACCTGGTTGTTGGTGACGACCGCGCCATTCAAGCGCAGGCTGCCGCCGCCGGTGATGTTCGAGATGCGCAACTGCTGCAGCGTGTCGCCGGCGTCGACATCGACAAATTTGAAATCAGCGGCCTCGAGCACCAGCGACGAATCGGACCCCACGTAGGCCTGGACGTTGGACGACGTGGGCAAGTCGTTGAAGGCGGTCACTGTGACATCAACGCTGTCGGTGGCGGCTGAAAATGCGGTGGTGCCGCCGTTGCCGCTGGTGTTGACCCGGGTGCCCGCCACGCCACTGGTCTGGTCCCAGGCACGCAAGGTCAGCGCTGTGCCTGAGCTGCCGCTGAAGTTGGCCAGCGGCGAAAAATACAGGCGTGAGCTGGCGTTGTCGGCGAGCAGCAAAGACGACGCGTTGCTGACGGCAGCCACGGCGGTCCAGTTGCTGCCGCTGTTGGTGCTGTAGTACCAGGTGCCGTTGCTCTCGTCGGTGGCGATGATGGCCAGGCCCTTGACGGCGGCGCTGTCGACGTCCACAACACCACCCGTGTAGGCGCCGACCAGTGCGCCCACGGCCCCCACCGGCGCGCCGGCATCTTCGGCCACGGTCAGCGTCAATGCGGTGTCAGGCAGCACCGGTGCGTCGTTGACGGCGGCGACCGTGACCACGGCGTTGACGGCGCTGCCGCCCAGGCCGGCATCGTTGTTGGAAGTCGAGGCCTGCACCGTGAAGCTGGCGCTGCCGTTGAAGTCGGCCACCGGTGTGAACTTCAGCCCGGCGTTGCCTTCGGCGACAGTGATGAAGCTTCCGTTTGTGATCGGGGTCGTACCGTCACTCTGGTACAGCGTGCCGTTCGCGGTGGAGGTGACCTTGAAGTGCGTCACCTCTGCACCGTCAGCCGCATGGCGCGAGATCACCAGCCCGCCGGCTGACTGCGTGTCTTCGTTGGTAGTTGTATTGCTCACCGCAGGCGTGTCGGCCACCGCATTGACAGCGATGCTGGCGGTATCGGTTGCGGTTGAGAACGCCGACGTGCCGCCTCCTGCGCTGGTGTACTGGATCTGCACGTTGTCGAACCTGACGTTCTCCACGGCCGAACCACCGGCTGCGACGATGAAGCGTATGCGGGTGTTCGACGCCATGTAGGCGCCAATGTCGTAACTCTTGGTTCCGGACCCTGTGTTCGTCGAGGCGTTGAAAGTGGCGAGGGTCGTGTAGCTTGACCCGCCGTTGGCCGACACCTGCGCCTCGATCACACGCGACCCGGCCAGCGTGCTGGTGTAGGCAAAGCTGAAAGTTGCGGCGCTCGCGTTGCTCAGGTCGACACCGCGATACACGTTGTAGGGCGCCGTCTCGGCCGTCACCTGCAGCTCATTGGTATTTACGACCTTGATACCCCCACCCGAAGCACCGTTGGAGTCACCCACTTCGATCCAGTTGCTGGCCCACGTCTGCGTGCCGTTGCTATTGGTGTAGGCCACAGTGCTGAAGGTGTCCAGCACGGTATGGGCGACGTTGACTGCAGCCGTGCCGCCATTGCTGCCACTGGTTTGGTCCCAGGCGCGGAACGTGATGGCGTTGGCCAGTGTGCCGAAATAGTTCGCAGTGGGCTGGAAGTACAGCCGCGTGTTGGCGTCTGACGCCAGCAGCCGCGCGCTGGCATCGCTGACGGCGCCCAGGGCGTTCCAGGTGGTGCCGTTGTTCACCGAGTAAAACCAGCTGCCATTGCTGGTGTTGGCAGCCGTGACGGCAATGCCCAAGCCGGCGCCGGCGTCGACGTCGGTGACGTTGTCCACCTGCCCCGCAGGGCTGGCATAGTCCACCAGCGCCGAGACCAGCGTGCCCACGGCGCCCACGGGCGCGCCAGAGTCTTCGTTCAACGCCGCCAGCACAGGGCTCTTGCTGCTGTCGAGCACCGGCGCCACGTTGACATCGTCAACCACGATGCTGGCGGTCTCTAGCGCGGTGCTGAAGGGCGTTGCAGCGCCGTTGCTGGCCACGCTGACTTTGCTGCCGGCGCTGCCGCTGCTTTGGTCCCAGGCCCTGAAGTCGAAACTGGCCGTGGTGGCGCTGACGCCGTTGGGTACAAAGCGCATGTAGTCAATGTTGCGCAGCAGCAGTGCCGAGGTGCCGCTCACCGCACCGACGGCGCTGAACGACGCACCCCCGTCGGTTGAATATTCCCAGCTGCCGTTGCCGCTGGCCAGCGCCGTGATGGCCATGCCTTCGGCGCCGCCGTCGACGTCGGTGATGCGGTCGCCTCCGGCACTGGCAATGATGGTTTCCACCGCCGAGCCACCGTTGTTGGTGTGAACTTTGGTGATCGTCGGCAGCGTCATGGTGCCGGTGTTGTCCAGCACCGGCGCGTCGTTGACGGCAGTGCCCGTCATTGCCTTGCTGCCGCCAACCGCAAGCGCCTCACCGTCGCTGACGCTGGTGGCTATCGAAAAGCTGCTGTTGTAGTTTGGCGCGGGCGTGAAGGTCAACGCAGCGAGCAGGTTGTTGACATCGGCCAGCGCGCCGCTGGCACTCCACACGCCCGTGCCGGCGTTGTAGGTTGAAGTCACGCCACCCGACGTGGCGGTGCTCAGACTGCCGGCTGCGCTGTCAGACAGGGTCAGCGTGGCCGCGATGATGTTGGCGCTGTCGGGATCGGTGATGACGATGTCGGCCAGGTTCAGTGCCGTGTCTTCGGTGTAGCCCTCTGCGCTGCTCAGGTTGGTGGCGCCGGGGGCGGTGTTGGCAAGGTAGTAGGCAACTTCAAACACCGGGTCAACGGCACCTTCGCGGCTGAAGTAGGTGGCCATCCGATCGCCACCACCGTCAGGGCTGGCCACCATCAGGCCATGGTTGGGTTGTGTGCCGGCCACCCAGGCCTGGGCCAGCGACGTGACGTCCCAGCGGTGCTGCCCGGCGACCTCGGTGGCCACGGTGTCCAGTGCGGTGGCGTTGTAGCTGCCGCCGGCCACGCCCCAGTTCACGCCTGCGCTGGCTTCATTCCAAGTCGCGCCGGTTTCTGTCCACGACTGCTGCAACGGGTAGGCAGCGATGTTCAGCGAGCCGCCGATGGCGCTGGCCTCGAGTTTGAGCTGGGCGTTGATGACCACCGCATTGGCGGGCAGCGAGCTGAGGTCGAACTGCACCAAGACACGCTGCAGGTCGCCGGTTTCGCGGTCAACCACCAGCGAGCCCAGCAGGCCATGGTTGGTGGTCGGGTTCAACTGTTCGATGTAGGCATCTTTGACGGCGCCGGTGGAGAAGGCCACCGTGCTGTTGCTGTCGGCCTGAATCGACACCGCAGCGGCAGACCAGTCGCCGTTGTCCACTGTCCAGGTGCTGGTTACCGCGCCAGTGCCGGCCTGGCCTGAAGCACCCCCGTTGGACTGGCCCATGGCGACGTCCCAGTACTCGGTTTGACCGGCCCCGGGCAATACGCTGGCGCCATTGTGAGAATGCACGGCGGCGAACACCAGGTTCCTTGCGGCCGAAGCCACCGTCACGGCAGCGGCTGTTGAATTGCCACCGGCGCTGTCGAAGTCGAGCAGGGGCGAGGTCTGATGCACGCCGTTGAAGGTGGTGACGCCCACGGCCAGGCCGTTGTAGCCGGTGCCGGTCATGTTCACCACCACGTTGTGCGTACCGGTGGCGGGTGCCACGAGCGACCAGATCTCGACACGCGAGTGGCTGCCCAGAATTTCCTCGACACCCACCAGGCTGAGGCCGACACCGTTGTAGGTGATGGAGCTGACACGCTCGGTGTGCGGGTCGGTGGCCACACTGACCAGCATCAACCGGTTGCTGCCCGACGTGGTGTGCGCCAGGTTCACGCTGGCGACACCGTCGGTGGCCACGCTGGAGCTGGCATCAACGGCCACGGTCGGGGTCGCCGCCACCTTGAACGCCAGGTCCTCGCCGCCCAGCGCAACACCGCTGTTGTTGAGCTTCGTGCCGCCGGCATAACCGCCCGCAGGGTTGGTGCCCACGTACACCGCGCCGGCCAGCGAATCTGACCGGACACGCAGGGTGTAACTCGCGCCGTCAGTCAGTGCAACGCCGGTGAAACCGAGATCGACAAAAGAAAAACTGGTGCCCAGGCTGGCCGAGTCCACGGTGGCGCTGCCCAGCACGGCGCCGTTCCAGCTGCTGCGCAGTTCCACCGTGATGGTCTGCGCCGGCGCGCCCACGTCGCGGCGCAGGGCCAGGCTGACCTGGTTGACGTTGTAGGTGCCACCGCCGCTGGTGTGCGTGAAGGTCTGGCCCCACTGGGCGTTGGACCTGATTTCCGATTCAGCGCTGTAGTGGGTGAATTGCTGGTGGGTGGGCAGCAGGCCCACCCATTGCGCCTGGAATACCGCGCCCAGCGCAGCCTGTGCGGCCACGTCGCCGGTGCGGGCTTCAAGCAACCAATTGCCACCCAGCGCCTGGTGGCCGGTGGCATCGGTGCTGGCCGCCACATCGGCACCGGTGAGCTGCGCCAGTTGGGCGATGAACGATGCACCGCTGGGCCCGGCGGCGACATCACAACCCCACAGCAACAGGTCGGCCTCGGGTGACAGGGCGCCGTGCCAGGCGCTGAAGTCGCCACTGCGCGCCTGCAAGGTCGATTCGTCGATCAGGCCGCTGCCGATCCACAGCCGGCCGGCGTCGCCGTGCGAGATGAGGTGCACCGCGTCAACATCGCGCTGGCCGCTGAGCACGGCGTTGATCTGCTGCAGCGCGTCGGCGTCGGACCGGATCTGAACGATCTCGATGGCGGCGTCAGCCGGCCGCTGCGCCAGCAAGCTGTCGACCAGCGCCTGCGCATCGGGCACCGCAGCGTCGACAAAAACGATCTCGTGGCGCTGCGTTTGCGGCGCAGGTGGGGTGTCAGCATCAACCGACAACTTCGACGCCACGGCCCTGGCCTGCACCGGTGTGGTGTCTGCCGCGGGCACCACCTGCACCACCGCGCTGGGCACCACCGCGCTGGGCAGCCAGGCGCCGGGGCTGTCGGCCGAATACAGCAGCCGCGGCTCCAGCTCTTCGAACACCGCACGCTGCTGCGCCCGCGCCGGGCTTTGCACCGCGCGCTGCGGTCGAGCCAGGCGCTGCGCCAGGCGATACAGCCAGGATGGCCCCATGGGATGTGCGGGAAGGAGGCGGTTGGAGTGGCTCTGCGACTGAAAGGCGTGGCGCTGCGCCTCAGGCGCCAAACTCGACGCGGCAGCGCACGCCGGCGGGCAGCTGATGCGTCGGGTTGGGCAGGCTCAACCGGGCGCGGAAGGTGTTGCTGCCGGCATCGACCACACGGTCGACGATGGCCACGCGGGCCTCGTGCGTCTTGCTGCCCGGCAGGTCGGGTACCACGCGGGCCACCGCGCCCACCGCAATGCGGCCGAACAGGGCCGAGGGCAGCACCACTTCCACGCGCAGCGGGTCGATCTGCGCGATCTTGAACACCGGGCGGTTTTCAACCCGCTCACCCGGCGACACCAGGCGGTCCACCACCACACCGTTGAGCGGGCTGACCAGCGTGCGCTGCTGCAGTTGCGCACGCGCCATCTCCAGTTCCTTGATGGCGAGTTCGCGTTGTTCAACCGCCTGCGCCAGGCGCATGCGGGCCATGGTGGCTTCGGTGTCGGCCTGTTCACGCGCCTGATCCGACACGTAGTTCAGCTCGGTCAGCGTCGCCGTGCGTTCGGCCTTGCGGTGCGCAAAATTGATCTGCGACTTGGCCGCGCGCAGCTCGGCCGTGTTGGCCACCTTCTGCTGGGCCAGCGTGACCGCTGCGCGCTCGACCCGGTTTTCATGGTGGGCCAGCACCTGGCCGCGCTTGACGAAGTCGCCGCGTTCCACGAGCACGTCTTCGATGATGCCGATCACCGGCGTGCCCACCTCGGCCACGGCCGAGGCCTCGATCAGACAGCCGAGCGCGGTTGCAGCAGCGCGGCCTGGTGAAGCCCCCGTGCCTGGCAGAGGCGATTCCACAGCCGCAGCAGCGGGCGGCGCCGCAGCCGCAGCCGCAGCCGCAGCGGCTAACGCCGGAACAGCCGCAGCGCGTGCTGCCGGTGCGGCCACCGGGTCGGCGGGCGCAGCTTCCAGGGCCCGCTGCCTTGCGCCCGGTCTTTCTGCAGCCGGCGCGGGTGCAGCGGCTGCCGGCGCTTGTGCGCCTGCAGTGGCGGCCGCACGGGCCGGTGCGCCGGCAGCGTTGGGCGGGGTCGCCCAGGCCCCCCAACCCACGGCCAGCGCAGCGGCCGAAGCCACAGCGGCAAACAACGGGGCACGCATGGCTCCAACCTTCCTCAGAGATACCAGGTTCATTCGAGACGGCCTCCAAAACCCAGCTGGCGGCACACCTGTTCGTCGTGGCGCACCAGCGTCTGGCGCTGCCGGCGCTGCCCGGCCTGCACCCGCCACTGCACTGCCGCCAGCAGCGACGCGGCCATCCAGCCGGGCAGCGCAGCATCACGCCGGGCCCCGAACACTGCAAGGCCCGCCAGCATTTGCAGCCCGTGCAACAGCCACGGGTGCAGGTGCTGCTCAAACAACGCGGCCTGCAGCGACTGCAGGCGCAGCACCTGGCCCGGTTCACCCCCACGCGCACAGCGGCCGTGCAACTGGCGGTCGATGCGCGGCGAACCGTTGGCCTGCGCGTCAATGACGAGCAGACCGCCCAGCTCGGCCACGCCCGGCGCCAGCCGTATGTCGGTGCCGCGGCCGGCCATGCGGGTGGCCACCGTGATGGCGCCCAGCGCACCGGCGCGTGCCACACACTGCGCTTCCTGCGCGTCTTGGCGCGCATCCAGCCGCTGGTGCTCCAGGCCCAACGTGGACAACACCGCACACAGGTGGTCGGCTTCGGCCAGCGAATCGCAACCCACCAGCACCGGCCGGCCCAGGCCATGGGCCGCCGCGACCGTGCGCGCCACGGCCGCCCAGCGCTGCCTGTCATCGGCCCACAGCTGCCAACTGCCAAGCCGGCGCCAGCCCGCTGGCTTCAGCCGGCTGCGCTGCCGCAAAGGCACCCTGTGCACGGCAAGGCCGTAGCTCTGCATCAATTCCACACGCGCTTCGCTCAGCGTGCCGCTGGTGCCCGCCAGCCGCCAGTAACGGGGGAAGAAGCGCTGGAAGCTCATCTGCGCCATCGTGTGCTGTTCGGGTGAAGGGGCCAGGCCTCGGCTCAGTTCGATCAGCTGGTGCAGGCCCTGCGACCAGCGGCGGCCGGGGGTGATGCGGCCGGTGGTGGGGTCGATGATCTCCACCCGCCCGTCCTGCACCAGGTAGTGCACCTGGTCGCGGTACAGGTGCAGCGCGGCCAGCGCGGCTTCCACCAGTTCTCTGCGGTGGTGGTCGTGCGCCCACAGCGCGTCGCGGCTGGGCCCGGCGTCGGCCGGGCAGGCCTCAAAGCCGGCGTCGGTCAGCTCGGCCCGGCACACGGCCGGCTGCGTGGTGTAGTGCAACCCGGCCTGCAGCCGCCGTGCGGCGGCCAATGCTGCGCGCAGCCGGCGCAGCAGCGGTGCGTCGTGCACCTCTTCGGCCAGCACAAAGGGCGTGCAGGCTTCGTCGAGCAGCACGCTGTCGGCCTCGTCGATCAGCGCCATGCACAGCCCGCGCAGCAGCGGCGGCTGGCCGTCGGCGCGCTGGCGGTCGCGCAGGTAGTCGAACACCAGGTCGCGAGCCGTGGTGTAGGCCACGTCGCCAGCCCACACCATGCGGCGGCTGTCCACGGGTTCGTTCGGGCGCGCCGCCGCCACGGTCAGGCCCAATGCCTGGAACAGCGGGGCCAGAGCCACCGCGTCACGCGCAGCCAAGTAGGCGTTGGCGGTGACCACATGCACCGGCACGCCCGCCAGCGCGGCCGTGGCCGCGGCCAGCATCACGGCCAGCGTCTTGCCTTCGCCGGTGGCCATTTCCACCATGCGGTTGGACAACAGCAGCCGGGCGGCCTTGATCTGGGTGTCGAACAGGCGCAGGTTCAAAGTGTCTTGCGTGGCAGCCAGCACGAAGCCAAAGGCCCGTTCCAACACCGGGCCGGCCAGGCCCTGCAGGCCCAGCTCTGCACGCAGGTCGCTCAGCCCGGCCTCGAAAGCGGCCGAGCCCACGGCGGGCACCTGGCCCTGCGCCTTGTGAACGCGGTGCAGGAAGCCGTTGCCCGGGCGGCCACCAGCCCAGTCGGCCAACGCACCCAGCCCTGCACCCCGCAGCACGCCGTGCACTGCAACCAGCAGCTGGTTGGGCAACGCCGCCTGGCGCGCCGCCACCGCGGCCACGGGCAGCCAGCGCTGCGGTGCGCCGGTGCTGCCGCTGCGTTCAGGGTAGGGGCCAAAGGCAGGCCCGGGCATGGGCAGTCGAACGCTGTGGGTCTGCATTTCGGTCAAGCTCCTTGCGTGGCCATGCGGCCGATGAACAACTGCTGCACCCGGCGCAGCCACTGCCAGGCCAGCGGCTGGGCACCATGGTCAAAGCGCACCCAGGCGCGCAGGCCGGGCTGCAGCGCGGCCGCCCCCGGCCCGGCGTCGGGCAGCGCCAGGTCCAGCGTGAAAACGGGTTCCAGCGTGCGCAGCGCCTTGGCGTCTGCGGGGTCGGTGGCAAACGGGCCCTGTCCGCGGTCGCCCAGCAAAGGGCTGGGCAGTTCACGCGTGGCCGCTGGCGTTTGCGCCAGCACCTGCGCGTGGTGCGACTGGGTGGGATTGCTGGCCAGGCGCACCTGGGCCGGCAGCGGCAGCACGGCTGCCGCTGGTTGGTCGTTTTTTGCGGCGTCTCGTGCGGCGTCTTGCGGCGCGCCGCCGCCTGCAGCCTGCGCCAGCACCGGCTGCACACGCAGGCGGGCCACATCATCTTGCGGCACCACCACGCGCACCAGGCCGCCCCCGGGCGGCAGCACGTGGGCCACCACAGCACCGCGTGACACCCAGGCCCCGGGCAGGTCGGCCGCACGCGGCAGCACCAGACGGCCGGCCGTGCCGGCGCGCACGGTGAGCTGCTCTCGGCGCTGCTGCAGGCGCATGGCCTCGGCCTGCAACTGGGCCAGTTGTTCGGTCAGCGCCACGGCCTGTGGCGACTGGTTGAACACCGCCTGGTGCTGCGCCGACTGCACACCCCGCCAGCGGGCTGCCAGGGCCTGTTCTTCGGCGTCGAGTGCGGGGTCGGTCAGCACCAGGATCGGCGCCCCCGGCTGAATCGGGTCGCCGTCGGTGGCCAGCACCTCCAGCACCAGGCCTTCGGCCTGCGCACGGGCCACCGCATGGTCGGGCAGCCACACCACACCCTGGGCACGGGTGTAAGCCGGCAGCGGCAGCGCCAGCAGCAGCAGCAGCGGCAAGGCCGCCAGCAGGCCACCGGCTGCCAGCGCGCGGCCGCGGTGGGGTGCCAGTTCGGCGGCAGTCTGTGCCCAGCGCCACATGCGGCGCAGTGGCAGCACCACCATGACGAAGGCAAACCAGGCCAGCGCCATCACCCCCAGCACCAGGTGCACGCCCAGCAGCCAACCCACCACGGCCAGCGCCAGCAGCCACTGGTACACGGTCGAGGCGGCGCCGTAGCCGATGAGCCAACGCTTTTCACCGCGCGCAACGGCTGGCGCGCGCGCCAGCCGCAGGCCCAGCAACCAGCGCCGCGCCAGGTACAGCCAGTAGGCCCTGCTGCGTGGCGCCAGGCCGGGCGAATCCAGCAGGTCGGCCAGCGCGTGGTAAGCGTCCATGCGCACCAGCAGGTTGCCGTTGAACAGCAGGGTCGACACGCCGCCGATCAGCATCACTGCAAAGGCGGTGTCGCGCACCACGCCGTCTGCCACCGCCACCCACACCAGCAGCGCCAGGGCCGCCAGCACGAGCTCGGCGGCAATGCCGGCCAGGCTGACCACCACGCGGCGGTGCCGTTGCCGAAAGGCGCTGGCGGCGCTGGCGTCGACATAAGGCACCGGCATCAGCAGCATCAAGGTGACGCCCACTTCAGGCACTTCACCGCCCCAGCGGCGCACGGCCAGTGCGTGGGCCGCTTCGTGCAGGGCCTTGACCAGCGGGTAGACCAGGCACAGCAGCAACAACTGTTGCGGTGAACCGAGGTGGCGCGTGGCATAGGCCTGCAGCGGCCCGGCCTGCGTGCCGGCCATCAACAGCGCCAGCAGCACCAGCACGCACCACAGCGCCGCCGCGGTGGGGTTGAAGAGCAGGCGCGCCAGGCCGCCACAACGCTCCAGCCACGCGGTCGGGTTGGCCAGCGGCACACGGAAGGCCAGCGGGTTGCGCCGCGACCGCCTTTCGCTGCGCTGGCGGCGCTGTTGCTGTTCGAACAGGCCGCTCAGGTCGGGTCGGCCTTCACTGGCCACCAGGCCATGCTCATGCAGCTGCCCCAGCAGCGCCATCACCTCGGGCTGCGTGGGGGCCTGGCTGCCGTGTTCGGCCACCACCGTGTCCCAGACCTGCTGCAGTGATTGGCCACCGTCCAGCCGCGCCACCAGGGCCCAGGCCACCGGGTTGATGCGGTGCTGGCGGCCACTGATGGGGTCGTCCAGCACATGCCAGATCTCGTCGCGGTAGCCGTGGCGCAGCAGGCGCACATGCGCGTGCAGCCGCGGGTGCAGCGTGGCCACGCGGTACCACTGGTCGCTGAAGGTGGGGCCGATGGCCGGGTTGTTGGTTGCCATGTCGGCCTATCCCACCCAGCGCCACCACTGCAGGTGCAGCCAGTCGGTCACCGGGTGCGCCAGCAGCCAGCCCAGCGGCTGTTGGCCGGCCTGCAGCTGGGCCAGGCCCTGCATGCCGGGGCGCAGCAGGTCCTGTGGCGCAGCCAGCAGGCGGGCTTCGGCTTCAAAGACATTGCGGCCGTCGGCGGCCTGGGCCACGGGTGACAACCTTTCCACCACGACGTCAAAGCGCTGCGCGGGCAGCGCCGAAAAGGTCACCGCGCCTTTCTGGCCGGCGTGCACATGGGCACTGTCGCGCTCGTCCACCTGCAACAGCAGGCGCAGTTCGCGCGTGGGCGTCAGCGTGAACATCAGTTCGCCGCGGCGCAGCGGTGCCGCCAGCTGCTGCTGCAGGTCGCCGGCGATCACCTGGCCGTCGAATGGCGCCAGCAGCCGTGTGCGCGCCAGCTGCGCTTCCACCAGGCCCAGTTGCGCCCGCGCTTCGGCAGCACGGGCTTCGGCCAGCACCAGGGCGCCACGGTCCTGGCGCGCCATGGCGTCGCCGTAGGCGCTTTCATGTTGGGTGACTTCGGTCTGGCGGCGGCGCAGTTCCAGCCGCAGGTCGTCGTCCACCAGTTCGGCCAGCAGGTCGCCCGCCTTGACCCGGTCGCCGGCACGCACATGCACGGCCTTCAGGTAGCCATCGATGGGCGACACCACGGCGCGCTGCACGCGGCCCTGCAGCGTGCTGGCTGCGGCCACGTGGTGCGACAGCGGCACCATCAGCATGCCCAGCACGGCCGCCACCGCCACGGGCACGCCCATCAGAAACCCCTTGCGGTGTTGCACCGACAGCGCCCGCCAGCGGCCGGCCCACTGGCGCACACCGCGGGCCAGCAGGCCCTGGCCGCGTTCCAGCTGCAGCTGCAGCAGCGGCGCCAGCACGGCACCCAGTTCCTGCGCCTGCTGCACCCAGGCCGCGTCGAACACCTGCCCTGCACGGCGTTCAAACATCAGCGCACCCACGGGCAGCGTGTCGACAAACAGGGGCACCGTCAACAGCGCGCCCATGCCGTGGCGCTGCGCCAGTTGCACATGGGCGCGCGTCACGCGCGGGCGGTCTTGCGGCTGCTGCGGACAGGCCACATGGGCACCCTGGTCCAGGGCTTCGTCCATGGCCACGCCGACATCGGTCTGCAGCGCCCGCGCGCGCGCCACGGGGGCCGCCCCCGACAGGCCCACCACGCGGGTGAATTGGCGTTCCAGCACACCCAGGAACACGCGGTCGCACACCCATTCACGGGCCAGATCGGTGGCCAGCGCGGTGGCCGAACGCTCCAGGTCCTGCTGCGCAAGTGCCGTCTTCAGCAGCTGCAGCGAAAAGCGCTCGGCCGCCCAGGCAGTGGTTCCTGGGAAGTCGGCTATTCCTGGCGGCAGTCTCAAATCCATGGGGTCGGTCGCACACGGTCCTCGGCCGGGGCAAAGAGCCCCGCCTCGCAAACGAGTTTGCCGGCTGACCTGCCGGGATCAAGGCCGGATCAAGGGCGCGTTAATGGCCTTTTTGGCAGGCGTGGGGCGCCGTCCGGGCGTGGGTGTACCTGTGGGCCGACCAGGGGGTCGCTCAGGGTGGGGATGTGGGCGCCGATAGGATGGGCCTGGCAGACCTTGGCATTGCCGAGTCCTGCCTTGCGGCATTCGCCGCAGTCGCGGCTACGGGCCGCGACAGGTGCGCTTTCAGCGCACCTGGCAGACCTTCAGCATGTTGGTGCCGCCGGGGTGGCCCATGGGTTCGCCGCAGGTGATGGCGTAGGTTTCGCCCGGGCGCAGCACGCCCTTTTCCACCAGCAGCGCTTCGGCCTTGGCCAGCGCTTCGTCACGGTCCGACAGCTTGGGCATCATCAGCGGCTGCACGTTGCGGTACAGCGTCATGCGGCGGTAAGTCTCGGGCTTGGAGGTCAGGCCGTAGATGGGCACTTTGATGCTGTGGCGGCTCATCCACAGCGCGGTGGAACCGCTTTCGGTCAGTGCCAGGATGGCCTTGCAGCCCAGGTGGTGCGCGGTGAACAGCGCGCCCATGGCAATGCTCTGGTCGATGCGGTTGAAACGCTTGGCGGTGAAGTCGGCGTCCAGCTGCACGTCTTCGGCGCGCTCGGCTTCCAGCGCGATCTGGTCCATCTGTTCCACCGTTTCCACCGGGTACTTGCCGGCGGCGGTTTCGGCGCTCAGCATCACGGCGTCGGTGCCGTCCAGCACCGCGTTGGCCACGTCGGACACCTCGGCGCGCGTGGGCACCGGCGCCAGGATCATGCTTTCCATCATCTGCGTGGCGGTGATGACCACCTTGTCCAGTTCACGCGCCATGCGGATCATGCGTTTTTGCAGCGCCGGCACCGCTGCGTTGCCCACCTCCACGGCCAGGTCGCCGCGCGCCACCATGATGCCGTCGCTGGCGCGCAGGATGGCTTCCAGGTTGGGAATGGCTTCGCTGCGTTCAATCTTGGCGATCAGCGCCGTCTTGTGGCGGTAGGGTTCGCCGGCCACGTTGGCCAGCTGGCGCGCCATTTCCATGTCGGTGGCGTTTTTCGGGAAGCTGACGGCCAGGAAGTCGCACTGGAAGGCCATCGCGGTCTT
>JAYSXE010000004.1:0-2120 GCA_043717565.1 Burkholderiales bacterium
GACAGCCGAAGCAGTCCGGGGGTCACTTGATTCTTCGAACGGCTGTCGATACCCGCGTGGAAATGACAACTGGCGCAGGCGGTCTTGCCGTCGCTGCCCAGCTGCATGTCCCAGAACAAGGCCTTGCCCAGCCGAATGGCAGCCGCTTTGTCGATCACGAATTGGGACAAGTTCAGCGGCTCGGGGACAGGCAGCCCCTTGAGGCCTTCGGGCGCAGGAGCAGGTGCTACCTGGGCATGGGCGGGCATGGCGAGCAGACTCAATGCCGCCAGCGAGACCATCAACTTGGTCAGGCAATCTCGACGCAGCCCAGATGCTTGAGGTTCGAAGCGGTACAAGTGACTGACTGGGCTTCGAGCCATAAGAAATATTCCGATCAGGACGTTCATTGGAGAGGGATACGAAAGCGTTCTCCTCGCAAATTCCAGTGAAATCCGGGAAGGCGGAACGGCCGCTAGTTTTCTATTCAGCGGCCCAGGTCGACAACCCCGCGTTCACGGGAAGTCCCGGTAATAAGGTGTCTGTATTAGCGTCAATTTGTAATCATTTTTGTGATGAGGCGGCCTGTAATCAGGGCTAACTGTTGGCGATGTTTAAAGGTAATTCGTTGCCAACAGATCCAGGAGCGGACCCACCACGCACGGTTCGGCGCAGCGCCGCCCGTCCACGCTGCGCAGCACCCCGTTCACGGCCAGGAATTCTCCGCGCCCGCCGTTGCAGCGGCGGGCGTGGCGGGCCAGCGTCCCCCTGCCGGTGCCGGTTTCACCTTGCAGCAAGATGGGTGCGCGCAGACGGCGACCGCATCGAACACGGGACCGTGCTCGCGCTCGAACCGGCGCACCGGCTGACGCTGCACTTCGGCAGGCGCGCGCCGCGTTCGGATGTCTGGAGTTCGAGATCGATTCAGCACCCAGCGCTGCACCGGCTGTCAGCTCGGGCCATCAAATCCGGTTGACGATCACCGCGTACTCGCGCGCCCAGGGAGTTTGGGGCTTGCGTTACCGGTATGCGCTGGCGCCGGCGCACGGGTTCATCTTCCGCCGCATGACACGCGCCATGATGCGCCGCGCCGAACAGGTCGGTGCAGAGGATGGGCGACCCCCTTCCCTGAAACCAGGCAGGGACGGAAGCTCGCCGTGGCCGTGGCCGCGGCTGTCGCGCTATGCTGCGCAGGCGATCACCTGTGCCACCGGGTTTCGGCAAAAGCGACGCTCCTTGGCCAAGCTGCTGGCGCGCCGCGCGCGTGGTTTCGGTTGTCGTTCGGGCTGGCGTCGAGAGTCCGTCGCTGACCTGACGAAACCACAACCCGGCGATCGTCGTGCAGCAGACCGTGCTTTTTTCAGGCCCGCCGAGGAACCCCCATGAGCCGAGCATCCACCGCCGCTTCGTCAACCGCAAAGTCAGCCACCAGGTCTGCGGCCAAGTCCGCCTCCATGCCCGTCAAGCGCGCTGCCCCGACAGCGCCGACGCGCCTCGTCTTGTTGGTGGCCACGCGCAAGGGTGCCTGGTTTTTCCACAGCGACGGCAAGCGCAAGAACTGGCGCGCCGACGGCCCGCACTTCCTGGGCCACACCATCAGCCATGTGCAGTTGGACCCGCGCGACGGCCGCACGCTGCTGGCTGCAGCCAAGACCGGGCACCTGGGCCCGACGATCTTCCGCTCCACCAATCTGGGCCGCACCTGGAAAGAGGCAGCCCAGCCACCGGCCTTTGCTGCCGCCACCGGCGGCCTGCCGGGGCGCTCGGTCGACCACACCTTCTGGCTCACCCCGGGGCATGCCAGCGAGCGCGGCACCTGGTACGCCGGCACCTCGCCGCAGGGCTTGTTTCGTTCTGAAGACGGCGGTGTGAGTTGGGTGCCGCTGCCCTCGGTCAACGACGACCCGCAGTTTCGAGAGTGGATGGGCACGGTGCAGGACGGCACGCCCGACGGGCCGAAGTTGCATTCCATCATCGTCGACCCGCGCGACCCGTCGCACCTGCTGTTCGGCATGTCCGGGGGCGGTGTGCACGAGTCGCGCGACGCCGGCCGCAGCTGGTCGACGCTGATCAAGGGCATGCAGGTGGTGGAGGGCTTCGACCCGTCCTCTGTCAGCTTCCACGACCCGCACTGCATACGA
>JAYSXE010000031.1:0-28753 GCA_043717565.1 Burkholderiales bacterium
CTGGTGCGGCTGGCAGGAATCGAACCCACGACCCCTTGGTTCGTAGCCAAGTACTCTATCCAGCTGAGCTACAGCCGCATCAAGCCAAAAATTCTAGCATGCAAAAGTGCCTGGGTGACAAATTGACGTGCGGCCCATTTGAGTTCGCTGCTTTGGGTCGCTTCTAGTCCAAAGCCGCCGCGGCCTTCTCGCAATCGCGGGCGCGGATTTCATCGCCCTGGCCCTGCGCGATGCGCGCAAGTTCGCGCCAGGCGCGGCGGCGCGTGGCTGCGGGCAGGCCGGACGCTGATGCCGCTTGCGTCAACAGCGGGCGCGCCTTGCCCCACAGTTGCCGCTCGGCCAGCACCAGGCCTGCCGCGGCCACCACGGCCGCGTCCTGGGCCTGGGTTTGCACGGCTGCCTCCACGCGCGGCAACCAGTCTGCGCCGATGCCCTTGCGCACGTCGGCCAATGCCAAGGCCACTGCCGTTCGATCACCAGCGCTGAGTTCGGTCAACTGTTCCCACAAGGGCCTGATCCAGTTGCGCGCTTCTTCTTCAGCGCCGAGACCGGCCGCCCTTGCCGAAGCCAGGGCCACCACCTGGGGGTCGCGACGCTCGTGCGGGTCCATCTGCGACCACAGTCGTTGCAGTTGGCTGGCGTTGTGAACCTGTTCCAGCGCCTCGCCAGCCAGCGAACGCAGCAAGCCCTGCGCCACCGCAGGCGAAAAGGCTTGGTGGTTGGCCAGCAGGCGGGCTGTCTGCAGCGCTTCCAGCGGTTGCCGGGCCAGTCGGCTGGCCTGCATCTTCAGGCGCAAGGCCTGCGTGCGGCGCTGCGCACCCGGTGGCAGGCGGTCCAGGGCCTTCAGCGCGGCGTCGGCATCCCGGTCTTCCAGCGCCCATTCGGCGGCACACAGACACAGCGCCTCGTGTGCACTGCCCGGCCCACGGGGGCTGGACTGAAATGCGCTCTGGGCTTGCTGGAGCAGCGCGTCACGTTGCGGCCTGTCCTGCATGCGGTGCAAGCTGCTGGCCGCCACCAACTGCGCCAGCAGCTTGAACTCCCGGTCGGACGCCAATGGCAGGGCCTGGACCTGGAAGTCCAGCGCGCGCTGCGCCGCCTTGCGCGAACGCCCGTAGCGCGCATTGAAGAATTCCACCAGGGCTTCGCGCAGCGCCGAGTGGGCAGCACGCTCGCGGCGCAACCACCGCCATTCCTGCGCCCTGCGCGGCAGGCTGATCAGTGCGTTGATGGCCTGCAAGGCCAACACGGTGAGTGAACAGCCCACCACCATCAGCAGCACAAAGAGGTTAAGTGACAGGTCGGTGCGCCAGGCACCCCAGGCCACGGTGACCAGGCCGTCGTTGCTGCCCAAGGCCGTGGCGGCCACGACGGCGGCCACGAAAAGCAGAACGATCCAGACGACGCCGCGCATGCGCTGCCCGCGTCAACGGCCGGCCACGGCAGTGGCTATGGCCGCTAGGGTGGCATCGGGGCGCGGCACCGGCACCAGGCGCGCCTGCGCGCCGGTCTGGCGCAACAGTTCGCTCGCGGCTTGTACGCGGCGCGCACTGCGGTCGAAGTAGCGGTCCAGTGCCGACTGGGCATCACGCAGGTCGTATTGGGCGGTTTCGAACTGGCGTGAAAGCAGGCTCAGCCGCGCGTTCAGAAGACGCAGCTTGAGGTTTTCGCGCAGGAAATAGGCCTGCTCGGGCGCCAGCAGCAAGGCCTCGGGCTGGTCAACTCGACTGACCCGCACGAGGCTCTTGATCTCGGTCCACAAGTGCTGGCTGAAAAAGCCCCAGTTGGACTGCAAGCGCCCGGCCCAACCGTCACCAGCGGCCGATGCTGCGTCGGCCGCTACCTGAGCGGCTTCGGAAGCCTTCCCCGCCAAGGTCTTGCGGCTTTCCACGGCTGCTACGAGGGGCAGGTCATCGACCTGGCGCATCACTTCATCCAGCCGGATGGTGAGCACGGTAAGGTCGGCCACTGAAGCGTTGCGCGTTTGCTCCAGGTCTTGCGCCACTGCACGGCGCACCCTTTCCAGGCGCGGCTGGTTGTGGCGGGCCAGGCGTTCGTCGGCCTGGCGGAGCGTTTGTACCAAGGGTTCAGCGCTGCCGGTGATGGCGCTTTGCTGAAGTGCCACACGGATGGCTGCATCCAGGTCGGCCAGCACGTTTTCGTCCCGCGAGCGCGACAGCGACTGGATCAGTTCTTCCAGTTGCCCGCGCTGCAGCGATGTCTCGGCCACCCGCGCTTCCAGCAAGGCCAGTTTGGCGGCCACCTCACGGGCGGAAACGTCAGCCTGCCGTGCCAGACCACGGGCCTCGGAAGCCTGACTGCCACTGTCTTGCTGGCGCTTGACGAGTTCGGCTTCCAGCGCTTTCACGCGCTGTTGCGTGTTCCACGCCAGCATCAAAGCCGCCGCGGCCAGCGCAGCCAAGGCCGCGGCGCCTGCGGCCAGCCAACGGCCCGGTACAGGCGCTGCATGCTGCCCCGCAGACGCTCGCGCAGGCACTGCATCCGCCAGCGCAGGCCCTACCGGGTCGGTGCTGGGGGCCGCTGCGAGTTGGGGTGCGCTGGAAACCGGGTCATTCACAAGGCTGCGGATTGTAGGGGCCGCTGTTCGCACCGGCACGTGGGCTCAGGCCCATCTGTTGCACGGCAGCAGCCACGCAGGGGTGGATCTGAACCACGACCCCGAAGCCCGCGGCACGCGCCGCCTGGCGGATGCGCGGATGGGTCACCCACGCCTGGCTGTGCAGCCAGTTGGCCTGCGGCGCCCAGTCGACCAGATGGTCCACGGCCTGGCTGCTGCTGAACAGCCAGACATGCTGCTGCGGCTGCGCCAACGCCGCATCAAGCGCGGCTTGAGCGGCAGGGTCTGGCTTAGGGGCTGCACGCTGGTAAGCCACGACAAACTGAACTTGCGCGCCGGCCTCGCGCAGCGTGTCGGCCAGCCAGTCACGCCCTGTGCCGCCCCGCACCACCAGCGCCTGGCGGCCCTGCCACGGCTGGCAGCGGGGTTGCAACTGCTGCCACAGCGATTCACTGTCGAACTGCGCACTGTCCGGCGCCGGTTGCACGATCTGCGCGTCGTGCAGGCCCGCATCCTTCAGTGCCGCGCTGGTGCCAGGGCCGGTGCTGGCTGCCAGAGTGGTGTCCGGCCATGCGGTATGGGCGGGCCGGTGGGCGAAAAAACCTGCCACGGCATTGGCACTGACAAACATCACCAGGTCGAACCGCCGCAGCACCTGCCAGGCCGACACCACTGCGTCGGGTTCGGGTGCTGGGCCGATGTCGATCAGGGGCAAGGCCTTCGCTTTGCAACCCTGTCTTCGCAAGGCTTCGACCCAGGCGGCCGCCTGGGCGGCCGGGCGCGTGACCAGCAACACGCGGTCAGCACCACCTTCCAGGGCCGGTTTCAAGACTTCAGCCTGCGGCAAAGCCGGACGGTGTTACGGCCACCAGGCGGGCTTCAGCCACCGGCCAGATAACGTGCGGCTCCGGCCTGCTGCAACTGGGCCACGGCTTGCGCGCCCAGGCGCAGCGCGCTGGCCTCATCGGCCACGTGTGCGGTGACTGCAGCGCGCAAGAGCGGGCGCTGCAAGGCCTGCGCGTCGCCCAGCGCGGCGTTCAGCGTCAACAAGCTGCCGGACCACGTGGCGTGCGCGGCCAGCGGCATGCTGCAACTGCCGCCCAAGCCCCTGGACACGGCCCTTTCGGCCACCGTGGCCAACTGCGTGGGTGCATGCCGCGTGGCCGCCAGCATCTCGCGCAGCGCCAGGGCGTCTTCGCGCACCTCGATGCCCAACGCGCCCTGCCCGGCTGCGGGCAACATCACGTCAGGCTCAAAACAGGTTCTGATGCGCTCTGCAAGGCCCAGCCGCTTCAGGCCGGCTGTGGCCAGCACGATGCCGTCGTAGCCCCCTTCGTCCAGCTTGCGCAAGCGCGTGTCTAGGTTGCCGCGCAAAGGTTCGATGCGCAGGTCGGGCCGCACTGCAAGCAATTGCACCACCCGCCGCAAGCTGGACGTGCCGACCACCGCACCCTGCGGCAGGCTGGCCAGGCTGGCGTGGTGGTTGGACACCCAGGCGTCCCGCGGGTCTTCACGCTCCCACACGGCGGCCAGCGCAAAACCGCTGGGCAGGTCCATCGGCACGTCTTTCAGAGAATGCACGGCCAGGTGCGCCCGGCCCTCTTCCAGCGCTGTTTCCAATTCCTTGACGAAGAGCCCTTTGCCGCCGACCTTGGACAACGCGCGGTCCAGGATCTGGTCACCCTTCGTAGTCATGCCCAGCAATTCCACGGCAACGCCAAAGCGGGCCTGCAGGCCGTCACGGACGTGGTTAGCCTGCCACAACGCCAGCCGGCTTTCACGCGTGGCAATGGTCAGCGACCGGATGGATGCCAAAGGCGGCAGATGGTGCGGTGTGTTCACGAGGCCAATGATAGCCAAGGGTAGGGCGACGTCGCATGCGGCGGGTGGCGCTGAAGGGTCCGCAGCGCCGCAGGCGAATCGTGGCCAGCGCAGCGCCAACCGTCTGCTGCCAGCGCGTCAGCCTTCGTGCGCAGTTGCCGAAACCTGGAAGGCGCCTGCCACCCAGGCCGCAGTGACGGCAGGGCCGGTGGCGGCGTCAAAGCCGCAGGCCCACAGGGCCAGCAGGTCCTGGTCATCGGCCACGCCGCCCGCAACGGCCTTGGCACCCAGGCCGTGAATCAGGCGCACCAGTGCCTGCACATACGTGCGCACGCCGTCGTCGCTGGCAACACCCAGCAGGTGCTGGGGGTCGACCTTCACGTGGTCGATGCCCAGTTCCTGAAGTCCCACCAGTTGCTGCGGCTGCGCCGTGGCGTGACGCGCGCCCACTTTCACGCCCAGGTCGCGCCAGCCCTGCGTGGCCATGGCCAGGCTCACCCAGTCATGCGGCCGTGCGCTTTGCCCCCATTCGATGCACAGACGGCTTGCAGCCACAGGCGCCTGGCGCAACCGCCGTGTGACTTCGGCCGCAAAGCCAGGTGCGGCCAACGAGGGCCAGGACACGTGCACCGAACGGGCCTGCTGGTCTGCGGCGATGGCGGCCAGCGCCAGTTCCAGCGCCTTCAGGTCCACTTGCGGCATCAGGCGGCTGCGCCGGGCCAGGGCCAGCCAACGCGCTGCCGATTGGTGCGGCTGGCCGGGCACCAGCTGCACGCGCAGAGGGCATTCCAGGTGCAGCAGCCGGTGCCGCGGGTCGAGCACCACGAACTCGGCCAGTTCGGCCCGGTCTTCATCCAAGGCCCTTGCGATCTGGTTGCGCCACACCTGCGACCCCCTGCCCCCTGTGCCGCCGCTGTCTGCAGCCCCAACGGGTGCCGCGTCTTCGCGCGCAGGGTCCAGCGCATACCAACCGGCCGCATTCTCGGCACGAGCCAATGCTTCGTCAGCCAAGGCCAGTGCATCACTGCCCCCCACATGGGGCAGAACCTCCACGGCACCGATGGCCAGAGAGGCAGCAGCGCTGGTGAGTGCGGGCGCTGCCGACAGGGCTTCGTGCAAGGCACGGGCCGTTTCTTCGGCCACGCCCGCCACCGGCAGGCACAGTGCAAAGTCCGACCCGTTCAGGCGCCCGGCAAAGCTGCCCTCGACGCGGTCGACAAAAGGTTCGAGGGCGAGTGCAACGGTGGCCAAGAGCCGGTCGGCTGCATTGCGCCCTACCCGCAGGTTCAGCGCTTCGAGGTCCTGCACGCGCAACAGCAGAAGCGACAGGCCGGGGCCGCTGGCCGCCGCGGCCGGAAGCGCAGCGGCGGCGTCGGCAGTCTTGGACGTGGCAGCCACGGCGGCCAGCAGGCGCCGGGCGGGGGCCGTGTCGGCGGGGGCACGAAGCGCAGACAGGCGCGACAGGAAGTGGCGGCGCTGCAGCAAGCCCGTTCCTGGGTCATGCAACGCTTCGTGCTGCAGTTCGGCCAGTTCTGAGGCTTGTTGCGTCAGCAGGCTGCGCATGCGCCGGACCATGGAGTTCATGGTTCGCGTCAGGGTTTTCAGCTCGGGCAGCGCGGGTTCGGCGGCTTCCACAAAGCGACCTTTCGCCAGCGCCCGGGCTTGTCTCACCGTGGCGCGCAATGGGCGCTGCCAGGCCCGCAACGCTGTCACGGCCAGAAGGCCGGCCAGCAAACCCAGTGCAACCAGCAGCGCCGCTGTGTTTCGGCAGGCCTCCCACAGCGCCGCATGCGCCCAGGCACTCTGCCCGGACACCTGCACCGTGCCCCATTGCTGCCAGCCTCCCGTAACCACCGCCTGTCCGGGCGCCACGGTCATGGGCAAAGCGGTTACGAACCAGGCGGGCGCGGCAGGCGCAGGGTCTGCCCGCTGCCATTCAAAGGGTGTGCCACCGTCGTTGCGGGTCAGCCGCACCAGGCTGTAGCTGCCGGTGTCGAACTGCGCCGCAGCCACGGCTTTCAACGCCGCTTCTTCACCTTGTTGTTGGGACAGCGCCAGGCCCAGCGCCGCTGCGGCGTCACGGTTGCGCAGTTCCAGTTGTGCCTGCAGCGCCTGGCGAGCGGCCCAGGTGTGCAGCATCAGACTGCCACCCAGCGCGAGGGCCAGCAGACACACCATCAGCAACAAAACGCGGCTGGTCAGTCTCATGGTTGGGTACCGCTGCGGGCGCAGCGCGACCATGGCGCCCCGTGCGGGGCTTCAGCTGCAGGTGCAGGTGCGGTAAAGGCCACCACTACAACCGGTAGGGCGCTGCAGCGGCGCGCTGCAGCACTCCACGGCCATTCAAGCCCGCGCAGCGCGCAGCTTGAAGGAAAACTCCTGCAGCGCGGCAATGCCGCTCTCTTCAGCCTTGCGGCACCAGGCTTGCAGGTCGGCCACCAACTGCTCGGCGGACACGCCAGTGCGCGTCCACAGCGCACGAAGTTCCTCTCGCATGGCCACCAGTTTGGCCAACTGGGGGCTTTCGCCAAGGGCCAGTACCAGGCTGGGCTTGACGCCCTGCGGAATGCGGTCGTCGTCGCGGTGCAGCCAGGAATGAGCCAGACGCAGCTGGCTCAGGCGGGCTGCGTCTACCGCGCCTTGGCTCTTCAGCCGTTCGTATTCACTGGCAGCCGCGCGCTTCAGTTCGGCCGCATAGCGGGCCATCACCTCGTAGCGGTTGGCGATCAGCGCTTCCAGCGTCTGGCCATCGGCCACGGGCCGCACGCCGCCCAGTTCCAGCTTGGGCGGGAGCTTCTTGGCTTTCGCCAGACCCACCATTTCCATGGCGCGGATGTAGGCCCAACCCACGTCGAATTCGTACGGCTTGACCGAGAACTTGGCCGACGTGGGATAGGTGTGGTGGTTGTTGTGCAACTCTTCGCCGCCGATCAGGATGCCCCAGGGCGACACGTTGGTGGACGCGTCAGGCGCCTCGAAGTTGCGATAGCCCCAGAAATGGCCCACGCCGTTGATGATGCCGGTGGCCCACCAGGGGATCCACGCCATCTGAACCGCCCACACGGCCAAGCCCAGGGCGCCGAAAAGCGTGATGTCCAGGATCATCATCAAGCCCACGCCCTGCCAGCTGAAGCGGGTGTACAGGTTGCGTTCGATCCAGTCGTCGGGGGTGTTGTGGCCGAACTTGTCCAGCGTTTCCTGGTTCGTAGCCTCGACGCGGTAAAGCTCCACGCCCGTCAACAGCAGCGCCTTCAGACCTTTTTGCTGGGGGCTGTGCGGGTCTTCTGCGGTTTCGCACTTGGCGTGGTGCTTGCGGTGCACAGCCACGAATTCCTTGGTGACCATGCCAGTGGTCAGCCACAGCCAGAAACGGAAGAAGTGCGACACCACCGGGTGCAGGTCGAGCGCGCGGTGCGCTTGTGCGCGGTGCAGGAAGATGGTGACACCACAGATGGTGATGTGGGTGACGACCAGCGTGAACACCAGCACCAGCCACCAGGCCCAACCAAGAACACCGTCGGCAAGGCCGCTCAGCAGCGCATTGCCAACCGATTCAATCGCATCCATCCATGATTCCTTATCGCGGCATAAGAACCCGCTACAGCATTGTAGGGCCCTAGGGCTTAACCCCAGCCAATAGAAAGGCTGATTTTGACCCAGCATCTGCAACAAACACCCAATCGTTTCGCTGCAGATGGCCGAAGATGAAGGGCTTTTGGCGAAAAATCAATGCAATGGGTTAAAAAAAATGGAAGCCGCCGTCGCGGCCAAGCCCTACCTCAGCGGCGGGACCAGACCGCCGCGAAGAACCCGTCGGTGCCATGCTGGTGCGGCCACAGGCGCAAATAAGGTCCCTGAACCAGCTCCGAAGCCCGCTCGGCATGGGCTGCCTGCAACGCCCCTTCTGCCGGCACCACATCGAATTGGCTGCTGTTCTCGGCGTTGAACGCCTCCGCAATGGCTTCGTTTTCAGCCGTCAGCAAACTGCAGGTGGCATAAACCAGCCGGCCGCCCGGTTTCAGCAACCGCGCTGCGCTGGACAGTATCAGCGCCTGCTTGGTCTTCAGTTCTTCCAGGGCTTTGGGGCTCTGGCGCCATTTCAGGTCGGGGTTGCGGCGCAGCGTTCCCAGCCCCGAACAGGGTGCGTCGACCAGCACGCGGTCGATCTTGCCGGCCAGGCGCTTGATGCGGTCGTCGCGTTCATGCGAAATCTGCGCCGGGTGCACGTTGCTCAGGCCGCTGCGCGCCAGACGCGGTTTCAGCGAGTCCAGGCGGTGGCCCGACACGTCGAAGGCGTACAGCCGCCCGGTGTTGCGCATGGCCGCACCCAGAGCCAGGGTCTTGCCACCGGCGCCAGCGCAGAAGTCCACCACCATCTCGCCGCGCTTGGGGTCGGTGATCAGCGCCAGCAGCTGGCTGCCTTCGTCCTGCACCTCGATGCCGCCGCCGGCGAAGATGGGCAGCTTGTTCAGCGCCGGCTTGCCCTGTATGCGCAGCCCCCACGGCGAGAACGGCGTGGGCAGCGCTTCAATGCCCGCTGCCAACAGCGTCTGCTGGGCTTCTTCGCGCTTGCCCTTGATGAGGTTGACGCGCAGGTCCAGCGCCGCGCCCTCGCTCAACGATTTCACCAGCGGCCAGAAGCCGCCTGCGGGCCCGTCACCCAGCGCTTCGCGCAAGGGGTTGGCCAGCCAGTCGGGCAGGTTGTGGCGCAGTTTCTCGGGCAGCGTGCTGCGGTCGACCTGCTGCACGTCGGCCAGCCACTTCTGCTCTTCGGGCTTCAAGGCGCCGCGCAGGAAGCCCTCATTGCCTTGCCAGGCCAGCAGGGCCAGGCGGCGCTCCAGCGGCCCGTGGCCGCTTTGCGCCAGGTGGTTCAGCACCAGGCGCTGGCGCAACACGGTGTAGGTGGTTTCTGCCAGGGTGTGCCGCTCGCGCGGGCCCAGGTCGCGGTGCTTGCGGAAAAACATCGATACCAGGGCGTCGGCGGGTGCGTCGAATGCCAAAACAGAGCGCAGCAGTTCGGTGGTCAGGTCAAGCAAGGCGTTGGGGTGCATGGCGCGATTATCCTGCCCACCCATGGAAGACCTTGAACCCCTGCCCGCCGCCGCCCCCGGGCGCTACCGCCACTACAAGGGTGGCGAGTACCAACTGCTGGGCGTCGTGCGCCACAGCGAAACGCTGGCGCCCCTGGTGCTGTACCGGCCGCTGTACAACCACAGCGGCGACTGGGTGCGGCCCTATGCGATGTTCTTCGAGACCGTGACGATTGACGGCCGGGAGCAGCCGCGCTTCATGCGCGTGGGCGACTGAAGTCAGACAAGTGACCGGGTCAGGCGCCGCGTTTCAGACCAGCACCTGCGACACGCCGTCCAGGTGCCGAACCCGCCCGTCCTCCACGCGCAGCTTGCCCTGCACGAACCAGCGCACGCTCTGCGGGTAGATCACGTGTTCGGTGGCCAGCACGCGGGCTGACAAGCTGCTTTCGTCATCGCCCGGGTGCACCGGCACCACGCTTTGCATCACGATGGGCCCGTGGTCGAGTTCGGCGGTGACGAAATGAACCGTAGCCCCCACGGCCTGGCAACCGGCCTGCAGGGCCCTGCGGTGCGTGTGCAGGCCTGGGAATGCGGGCAGCAGCGACGGGTGGATGTTCAGCAGCCGGCCCTGGTAACGTTGCACGAAGGCAGCGCCCAGGATGCGCATGAAACCGGCCAGCACCACCAGCGTGGGCTGGTGGCTGTCGATGGCTGCGGCCAGCGCGACATCAAACGCTGAACGGTCGGCGTGGGTCTTGTGGTCGACCAGACCGGTGGCAATGCCCCGGGCCTTTGCATATTCCAGCCCCTTGGCCGTGGGCCTGTCGGCCAGAACCGCCACCACCTGCGCCGGCCAGGCTTGTTCACTGCAGCGCTGCAGGATGGCCTGCATGTTCGAGCCCCGGCCCGAAATCAGGATGACGATGCGGTGTTCGGCTGGCGGCGTGGTGTGCATGGCGAAGCGCAGTCTAGTTCAGCGGTCTCGGGCAGACGCCCTGCCCGGCGCGCGGCCGCCAAGCGCCAGTGCTGAGACAATCGGAGCCTTTCACCACCAACACCGCACCCACCCCATGCGACCACGCGTTCTCTCCGGCATGCGCCCCACAGGCGCCCTGCACCTGGGCCATTACCACGGCGCGCTGAAGAACTGGGTGCGCCTGCAGGACACGCACGACTGCTTCTTCTTCGTGGCCGACTGGCATGCGCTGACCACGCACTACGAAGAGCGCGAGGTGCTGGAGCGCTACGTCTACGACATGGTCGTCGACTGGCTGGCCGCCGGCCTGGACCCCGAGCGCAGCACCATCTTCATCCAGAGCCGCCTGCCCGAACACGCCGAGCTGTTCACGCTGCTGGCCATGGGCACGCCGCTGGGCTGGCTGGAACGCGTGCCCACCTACAAGGACCAGATGGAAAAGCTGAAGGACCGCGACCTGGCGACCTATGGCTTCCTGGGCTACCCGCTGCTGCAGGCGGCCGACATCCTGATCTACAAGGCCAGCCACGTGCCGGTGGGCGAAGACCAGAGCTCGCACGTGGAACTGACGCGCGAAGTGGCGCGCCGCTTCAACCACCTGTATGGCCGTTCGTCGAAAGACGAAGCGCTGGTGGCCGCCGCCATGGCCAAGCTTGGCAAGGACGACGCGCGCTACTACGACAAACAGCGCAAGGCCTTCGGCGAAACGGGCAGCGCCGAGGCCTGGGCCAAGGGCGAAGGCATCCTGAAGAAGGCCGCCGCGCAGGTTGCGGGCTGGACGGCCGATGACAGCGAGATGCTGCTGGGCCACCTGAAGGGCAGCGGCAAAAGCATCCTGACCGAACCCGAGGCGCTGCACACCGAGGTGCTGCGCCTGCCCGGCCTGGACGGCGCCAAGATGAGCAAGAGCTACGGCAACGCCGTGCTGATGCGCGACGAGCCCGCCGAGGTAACGAAGAAGATACGCGGCATGACCACCGACCCCGCACGTGCGCGCCGCACCGACCCGGGCGACCCCGAGAAATGCCCCGTGTGGCAGTTCCACAAGCTGTACAGCAACGAGGCCACGAAAGACTGGGTGGTGCAAGGCTGCAAAACCGCCGGCATCGGCTGCCTGGACTGCAAACAGCCGGTGATTGACGCCGTCATCCAGGAGCAGCAGCCCTGGCGCGAGCGGGCCGAGACGTACCTGGCCAACCCCAAGCAGGTGCATTGGATCGTCGAGATGGGCACCGAGCGCGCCCGCACCGTGGCGCGCAGCACCATGAAAGATGTGCGCTCGGCCATCGGCCTGAGCTACTGACCTGGAAAGCAATCTTTGCCATGACCCTGCAAACCATCGAGCTGAACCCCGGCAATGCGCCGCGTGCCACCATCATCGTGCTGCACGGCCTGGGTGCCGACGGCACCGACTTCCTGTCGATGGCCGACGAATTGCGGCTCGGCGCCGTGGGCCCCGTGCGTTACGTTTTCCCGCGCGCACCGGTGCAGCCGGTCACCATCAACAGCGGCCACGAGATGCGCGCCTGGTACGACATCCTGGGCATGGACCTGGTGCGCCGTGAAGACGAGGCCGGACTGCGCAAGTCCATCACTGCGGTGCAGGCGTTGCTGCGCCGTGAAGTGGAACGGGGCATACCCTCGCACCGCATCGTGCTGGCCGGCTTTTCACAGGGCTGCGCCATCACGCTGGGCGCCGGGCTGCGGCACGGCGAAAGGCTGGCCGGGCTGGCAGGGCTGTCGGGCTACCTGCCGATGGCCGACACGACGGCGGCCGAGCGCAACAGCGCCAACGCTCAGACCCCCGTGTTCATGGCCCACGGCACGCGCGACGGCGTGGTGCCTTTGGCCCGCGGCGAAGCCGGCCGCGACCTGCTGAAAGGCCTGGGCCAGCCGCTGCAGTGGCAGCAGTACCCGATGGAGCATTCGGTGTGCATCGAAGAGGTGCGGGCCCTGGAACAGTGGTTGCTGCAGGTGCTGGCTTGAACTGCTGAGTGCGTACACGGGTGTATGCAGCGGCCAAGCAGAGCGTGCGCGCCACTCTGAAAGGCGCGCCCCCAAGATGGCCAAGTCTCAGCGCATGAGGGCGGTGGAGCACAAGACATGAGCAAAAGCCACATCTACCCGGTGAACGTGCAGTTCGGCCACTGCGACCCCGCCGGCATCGTCTTCTTCCCCAATTTCAGCCGCTGGATGGACGAGGCCTCGCTGTCGTTCTTCATGGCCTGCGGCGTGCCGCCCTGGCGTGAACTGGTGAAGACGCGCGGCATCATCGGCACGCCCGTGCTCGAGATCCAGACCAGGTTCATGCGCACCGCCACTTACGGCGAGACCATTCAGGTGCACACCACCATCGAAGAGTGGGCGGCGAAGACGTTCAAGCACCGGCACGTGATCAAGCGCGGCGACACCGTGCTCTGCCAAGGCACTGAGGTGCGCGCCTTCGTCATCAAGGACCCGGACAACGCCGACCGCATCAAGGCGATACCGATTCCCGAAGACATCAAGGCGATTTGCACCTGAACGGGTGCACGGCGGGCTGAAATCAGCGATCCGCCAACGCCAGGCCGGCACCCAGCACAGGCCGCTCACGGCCAGAGACTGGCGACCGGCGACCGGCGACCGGCCGCTGGCCGCTGGCGGCTCTTACTGCGCCGTCCAGCCCCCATCCACCGCCCAGGCCACGCCGCGCACGTTGTCGGCGCCCGATGAACACAAAAATACCGCCAGGTCGCCCAGCTGTTCAGGCGTGGTGAACTGCAGTGACGGCTGCTTTTCGCCCAGCAGGTCGGTGCGCGCCTGGTCTTGGCTGATGTTGCCAGCGGCGGCGCGGGCGTCGATCTGTTTCTGCACCAGCGGCGTCAGCACCCAGCCCGGGCAGATGGCGTTGACGGTGACGCCCGTGGTAGCCAGTTCCAGCGCACTGGCCTTGGTCAGGCCCACGATGCCGTGCTTGGCCGCCACATAGGCGCTCTTGGCGGCGCTGGCCACCAGGCCGTGCGCGCTGGCGATGTTGATGATGCGGCCCCAGTTCCTGGCGCGCATGCCGGGTATGGCCAGGCGGCTGGTGTGGAAGGCGCTGCTCAGGTTGATGGCGATGATGGCGTCCCAGCGGTCGACGGGGAAGTCTTCCACGCGCGCCACATGCTGGATGCCGGCGTTGTTCACCAGCACGTCCACACCGCCAAAGCGCTGCGCGGCGAAGGCCATCATGGCCTCGATCTCGGCGGGCTTGCTCATGTCGGCGCCGTGATAGTCCACCTGCACACCCAGCGCTGCGATGGTGGCCTTGGGGCCTTCGGCATCACCAAAACCGTTCAACACGATGTTGGCGCCCTGGCCCGCCAGGCTGACGGCCATGCCCAGGCCTATGCCGCTGGTGGAACCGGTGATGAGGGCGGTCTTGCCTTTGAGTGACATGCGGGTGCTCCTGGAAGAAAAAGAGATTTGGAAGGGATGCGCGCGCCTTCGCGCCAGCACATGGCCCGGGATTGTTTCACCCCGGGCCTGACAAAAAACGTTACGCAGCGATACGGCAGCGAAAGGACAGCGGCGCTGCCACGGGCAACGATGCGCGCCATGTTCAACCCCGGGCCTTACTGCCAACCAACGGCCCACAACCTGGAAAGCCCAGCACCATGAAGACCTGGATCAAACGCACCCTGATCGCCCTTGCCGGCGCCCTGGCCCTGGGCGGTGCCCTGGCCGCCTGCGGCCACCGCCACCACCACGGCTGGCGCCAGATGAGCGAGACCGACGGGATGGAAATGAAGGCCAGGCTGGTGAACCGCGTGGGCAGCAAGCTGGAACTGGACGACGCCCAGAAAGCCAAGCTGGGCACGCTGGCCGACAAGCTGCGCGAACAGCGCAACGCGCTGGTGGGCAAAACCGCCGACCCGCGCGCAGAACTTCAGGCGCTGATGACGGGCCCGCAGTTCGACCGCGCCAAGGCCAATACCTTCATCGAAGGCAAGGTGGCCGCCGTCAACACGCAGTCGCCCGCCGTGGTGACCGCCATGGCCGACTTCTACGACAGCCTGAAACCCGAGCAACAGGCCAAGGTGCGCGAATTCATCAGCCGGCGCGGCCACCACGGCCGGGGCTGAGGGGCCGCGCCCGGCAACCGCGGTGGGCGCCCTGCCCACCCACCTCTGCAGCCACCCCTGCGCCCACCCCTGCGCACGCCCACAATGCAGCCATGCGCCGCCTGCTGTTGATTGACGACGACGAGCACCTGGGCCCGCCGCTGGCGGCCTACTTCAGGCGCCATGGCTTTGACATGCAACATGGCACCAGCCCCAGCCGGGCGCTGGCGCTGCTGCGCAGCCCGGGGCCACAGGGGCCGTTCGAAGCGGCCATCCTGGACGTGATGCTGCCCGAGATGGACGGCTTCGAGTTGTGCCGCACCATCCGCCGCAGTCCAGGTGCCGAAAGCACGCTGCCGCTGCTGATGCTGACTGCGCGCGGTGACGTGATGGACCGCGTGGTGGGCCTGGAACTTGGCGCCGACGACTACTTGCCCAAGCCTTTTGAACCCCGCGAGTTGCTGGCGCGGCTACAGACCGTGCTGCGCCGCACGGCACCTGCCGCGGGCACAGCCACAGTGCCAGCAGTTGCAGCCGCGGCGCAGCCAACCACAGGCGCGTTGCGGTTCGAGGGCCTGACTATCGACCTGGACCGCCGCCAGGTGCAGGTGCAGGGCCGCACCACCGACCTGACCAGCACGGAGTTCGAACTGATGGTGCTGCTGGCCCGCAACCCTGCCAGGGTGTTCAGCCGCGACGACATCCTGACCCGGCTGCGCGGGCACGCCGGGCAGGACATCCACAGCCGGGCCGTGGACATCCTGGTCAGCCGCCTGCGCAAGAAGCTGGAGCCACTGGACGTGGTGCACACGCTGCGCAACGCCGGCTACCTGTTTGCCGGGGTGCGGCTGTGAAGCTGGCGGAACCGCAACCGGAACCTGCCACGCCGCCAGGCGCCACCGTCAGCCCCGCCCTTCCTGAACACCGGCACGGCAAGCGCGCCTGGCTGCGCCACCACCGGCACCGGCTGTCGCACTCCATCAAGGGCCGGCTGGTCGCCCTGTTTGTGCTGCTGGCGCTGGCCACCACGGTGGTCTTTGTGCTGGGCTCGCGCCAGCTGCTGCAAAGCGGCTGGCAGGCCTACGCGCGGCCGCTGGTCACCGACTACGCGCGCCTGCTGGCCGCAGACCTGGGCAGCCCGCCCGACCCGGCACGCGCACGCGCGCTGACGCAGCGCCTGCCGCTGGCGGTGCGCATCGAAGGCCCGCTGGTGCAGATCGACACCCACCCCGGCCACCACGACCGCCACGACCGCTACCGCGCCAGTGGGCCCGAAACCGGGCCCGCTGCCACCGGCACCGTGAAGCACAGCAACAGCAGCAGCAACAACGATCACAACCAACGCCCCTGGCGCTGGACGGTGCAGCAGCCCGACGGCCACCGCGTCAGCTTTTCCCTGCTGGCGCCGCCCGACAGCGAACGACCGCGCCTGCTGGGCTGGGCCACGCTGGCCGCGCTGCTGCTGCTGACGGCGCTGGCCTACGCAGCCGTGCGCCGCCAGCTGCAGCCGCTGCAGGACATCACAGCCGGCGTGCAGGCCTTTGGCGCAGGCCGCTTCGACCAGCCCATCGCCGTGCGCCGGCGCGACGAGCTGGGCGAACTGGCCACACGCATCAACCACATGGCGCACAGTTTGAACGGCATGCTCGACGCCAAACGCGCGCTGCTGCTGGCCATGAGCCACGAACTGCGCAGCCCGCTGACGCGTGCGCGCGTGAACGCCGAACTGCTGGACGACAGCCCCGAACGCCAGGCGCTGCTGCGCGACCTGGGCGAGATGCGCGACCAGATCACTGCGCTGCTGGAAGGTGAACGGCTGGCCGACGGCCACAGCGCGCTGCACACCAGCAGCGTCGACCTGGCCGCCTTGGCTGTCGACGTGGCCCAGGCTGACAACCTTTCGCATCCGCTGGCACTGCCGGTGCGGTTGAACCTGGCACCCGGCCCCTGGGTGGTGCAGGCCGACGAGATGCGGCTGCGCCTGATGCTGCGCAACCTGCTGCAGAACGCCCGCCGCCATGGCCAAGAAACGGTAGCAGGCACGGCAGCAGCAGTAGCAGCAAACGCAGCAGCGGGAAGCCCGGCGGCCCAGCCCGTTGAGATCTTTCTGCACCGCACAACTGAAGGGCGCACCGCACTGGGTGTGCGCGACCACGGCCCGGGCGTGCCGCAGGCCCAACTGGCGCAACTCGCACGAGCCTTCTACAGGCCCGACAGCGCGCGCACGCGCAGCAGCGGGGGCGTAGGCCTGGGGCTTTACCTGTGCCGCCTGGTGGCCCAGGCCCATGGCGGTGAGCTGGTGATCAGCCGCGCCGAACCCGGGCTGCAGGTGGCTGCGGTCTGGTCAGCCAGCACCCCCTGACACCCGTGCGCGGAGTCAGCTGACGCTGTTTTGCAAGGTGCGGGCCAGCTGCACCTTGCTGTTGACCTGCAGCTTCTTGAAGATCTCGCCCAGGTGGTTGTTCACCGTGGACGCGGCCAGCCCCAGACGCTGCGCGATTTCGGTACCGGTGCAGCCACTGGCATACAGCTCGGCAATGCCCCGCTGGCGGCTGCTGAGCCGGTCGTGCGCAGCGCGCAGGCGCACGGCCAGCAGCACCGTGTCGCCATGCGCCGCCATGCGAACCACGATGCGGCGCCCCGCAAAGCTGGGCGTGCCAGCCTGCTGCTCGGCCTGCTGCTCGGCCTGCTGCACGGCTTGCACCAGCGGCGCGGGCAGCGCGCCGCCCGCCCACTGCGGCCATTCCAGCCGAAACAGGGCCAGCGAACGGTCGTCCAGATGCAGCAGCACCCCCGTCGCGTCGCACACGGCGTGGCTGCGTGCGGAGGGCCCGGCGTCGGTGCCGGCCACGGCACGCGCCAGCAGGCTTTCGCGGGCGGTTTCGATCAGGTGCGGCGCCAGGAACTGCAGCAGGCGTTGGTCGTTGGCGCTGAAGGCGGTGCCGCCAGCGCCGCGCCAAAGGCTGAAGACGGAACGCAGGCGCGACAGAGGCTCCAGCCGCGCCACCGCCATGCCGTGGCTCATGCCCTGGCTGGCGAAAAAGCCGGGCGGGGTTGGCGGTATGGCCCCGTCCGCCAGGGTTTCTTGCGGTGGTGTCGCAGCGTCGACAAAGGTCAGCGCCACTGCCGCCTCGGGCGCGGCGCGCGCCGCCGACAGCAAGGGGTCGGCCTGGCAGCCGAGGGTGAGATAAGCCGCCCACGTGCCATCGGCCACGCGGTACCGGTGCAAGGCCACGGTCTGCAGCGTCGTGGCGTTTTCACTGCACCAGACGGCCGCGTCGAAGGGAAGGATGTCGGCCAGCAGGTCGCAGGCCCGGTCTTTGAAGGTCGCCGCGGGCCAGGTTCTGCAACCGCGGTGCAGCAGCAGCACCAGATCGCTGAGCGCGGCGGTGCGGCCGTTGTCATCGTCCAGCATCGTGGTGCCCCTGTTCGGCACCGGGCGCGGGCCGGGCGTCCAGCAGGACGGGGTGGGTGCAGCAAGCGCAAAGCAGACCTGTGCCAAAGATGAGCGTCATACCCCGGTTTGTCGGCACTCTGGCGCGCAGCTTGAGCAGGGTTGGCAGCGCGGCCGCCGGGTGCTGAGGCGCGGCTTGCCGGCGCCGCGCCAGGCTATGGCGCGGCAGCACCCTCGGCAACCGGGTGCGTGGTGTCGGCGTCCAGCACATGAACCTGGTCGCCCGGTGCAGCCACGCAACCCTGCGCGATGGGTTCCCAGCCATGCCGCACCACCACGCGGCCCCCGGCGTGGCACAACTCGATGCGGCGGGCCTGGGGTTCGCGCTGGCGCACAAAGTGTTCCAGATCGGCCGGCAGGCTGGTGCGCAGGCGCAACGCGAAGCGGTCGGCTTCGGGGTGGTCGTCCAGGTGCACCCAAGGCAGCAGCGGCGCCAGCGCCATCAGCGCATGCGAACCCACCTTCACGCCTTGTGGCGCGTAGCCCTGTGCCGCCAGCCAGGCCTGCGCTTGGTGGCGCGCCGTGCCAGTGCCGGTTCCAAGGCCAATGCCAAGACCAGTGCCAGTGCCGTCCAGCGCAGGCTGCTCAGGGCCGCGCCAGGCGCTGGCCATCATTTCTATGAGCCACTGGTTGCAGTTCTGGTAGCGCAGGCCGTGCGCGTAGGCATTGGCGCTGTAGCGGCCCGCCAGCAAAGCCAGGGCCAGGGGCTTGTTCAGCACGGCCTGTTGCAGGCGCTGCGCAGCTGGCTCGGGCAACAGCACCGCCGACAGGTAGCCGCTGGCCGGGTCGTCGGTGCCGGCCACGAAGCCCGCCAGGCCCTGGTCGAAGATCTGCGGCCGGCCTTCGTCACAGGCGTAGTACAGCTGGCGCACCGACCACGGGCCCACCTCGCCCTGGCGCAGGCTGATGCCGGCGTGCGAATAGCGCACGTCGAACCGCTGCAGGTTGGTGCCCGAGCGCGCCACCAGGGCCACACGGGCGCCGCTGTCGTGCAGCACCTGGCGCGCGATGGCAGCAAAGCGCAGCAGCCGGTCAAGCTGTGGCGCCTGCAGCGGTGTCTGCAGGTCGCAGAAGACCGGGGCCAGGCTCCCCGCGTGTGCTGCCACCGGAGCGGCGCAGGCCAGCGCGGTAGCCAGGACGCGCAGTGCCCAGCACCGTGCCGCCGGCCACCCGGGCCGGCCTGGCTTCACAGGGTGACGGCGCGGGAATTCAGGTCGGTCTGCCAGTCGTCATTCAGCAGCAGGAAAAACGCCGTGCGGGTGGCGCCGGCGGCCACTTCCATTCCGTAGGGGCGCTGGCGCAGTTCAATCACCGCCTGAACCACCAGGCCCTGGCGTTCCACCGTGTGGCGCGGCAGGTCCAGCGTCGCGGCACCGGCAGCACCGGGCGTGGCGGTGGCTTGTAGGTGCAGGCGAAGGTGGTTGGGCTTGCCGACCACCGCAGCAACCTGTTCGATGCGGTAGGCGCCTTCCGCCACCTTTTTGTCGCCTGATGAACTGCCGCTGGACCCGGAGAGCGAATCCGACAGGCTGCCCGACAGCTTCGAGCCCGCGCTGCTGGCCGAAGACGTGAAGCTGTCGGCCATGGCCGACGTGGCCAGCAGGCCAGCGAAGATGGCGCCGACGGCACGGGGCCACGCGGTGCGGGCGAATGAGGTGGTCATGAAGAGGGTTCCCGGTTCAGCCGGCCTCAACGCCGGCAGCGAGAAGATAACCTGTCTGGCGACGCCAGTGGCGGTGCGTGCGGCGGCAAAACAACTGCTGCGGGCGCCGCGCTTCGACGGCGCACCAACGGCACAACAACGGCGCTTCAACGGGGTTGCAGGCTGCGCGCCAGCAGCGCCGCCGCACGCTGCACGCCGCTGCCGATGGGAATGCCCTGCACCAGCAGCGCCGCTTCCACGGCGCCCAGGCAACCCAGCATGGTGGCCGGGTTCTGGTCGCCCAGATGGCCGATGCGGAAACCCCTGCCCTGCAGCGGCCCCAGCGCGCCGGCGAAGGCGACCTGAAAGTCTTCTCGCGCCACAGCACGCAACGCGTCGACATCGGTGCCGGCGGGCACGGTGATGGTCGTGACGGCACTGGAACGGCTGGCCGGCAGGCTGCCGAAGAAGCCCAGCGCACCGGCTTCGGCCCAGCCTTCCACCGCGGCGTGCACCATCTGCATCAGCAGGCGGTGGCGCGCCAGCACCTGCGGCAGGCTTTCCTGGCGGATGAGCGCCAGCGCCGCTTCCAGGCCGGCCAGCAGCGTCTGCGGCGGCGTGCCGCAGAACTTGCGGTAGGCCAGCGGGCTCTTGCGCGCCACACAGTCCCAGTAAAACCGCGGCGCCGGGTTGCGCTGCACCGCTTCAAAGGCGCGCGCATTGAGCGCCAGAAAGCCGATGCCCGGCGCGCACATCAGGCCCTTTTGTGAAGCGCCCAGGGCCACGTCGACGCGCAGCGCGTCCATGTCGAAAGGCTCGGCACCCAGCGACGCCACCACGTCGGCCACAAAAAGCGCCGGGTGGCCGGCGGCGTCGACGGCAGCCCGCAAGGCGGTCAGGTCGCTGGTGATGCCGCTGCTGGTGTCGGTGTGCACCACGAACACCGCGGCAATCTCGTGCGCGTTGTCGGCGCGCAGCGCAGCCTGCACCACCGCAGGGTCGATGGGCAGGCCTTCCACCCAGGGCGTGCGCACCACTCGGCGGCCCAGCGCTTCAGCCTGCTGAGCCCAAGACTCAGAGAAGTGCCCCGTGCCCGGTATCAGCACCGCGGCGCCTGGGGGCAGCAGGTTCACGATGCAGGCTTCCCACGCTCCGTGACCGTTGCAGATGTAGAAGAAGACGTCGGCCGAGTCGGTACGCAAGACCTGGCGCAAGCCTTGTTCGCAGGCCGCGATGGTGGCGTCCAGCCGCGGGTCGCCCATGTCCATGGGCTGGCGCGACATTGCATGCAGCACCTCGTCGGGCAAGGGCGTGGGGCCGGGTGAATGCAGCAGGCGGCGGCCGGGAATTCTGGCGGGCATATGGGTGGCGCCAAGGCGCGGTGGCAGGCAAGCTGCGCATGGTACCTACGCTGCAAGTTGCCGATCCGCAGCAGCACCGCGCCGGGGTTGGTGGGCTTACGCCACGACGCCTTGGGCCAGCAGCCTGTCGATGTCCGCCCGCTCATAGCCCAGCCCCAGCAGCAAGGGCCGTGTGTGTTCGCCCATGCGGGGCGGCTGCAACCGCACGCCCAGGCGCTGGCCCTGCAGCGTGACAGGAAAGAGCGTGGTCTTCACCGTCTGGCCGGCCTTGTCACCATCAGGCACCACCACGTCGGCCAAGCCACCGGTGACCACCAGATGGGGGTCGTCGTACAGGTCTTCAGGGCGGCGGATGGGTGCAAAGGGCAGCCCCGCCGCTTCGAACAGGCGGGCCAGCTCGGCTGCGGTGCGCGACGCCAGGCGTTCGCGAAGCATGGCCAGCAGCGAGGGCCGCACCCGCACGCGGTCGTTGTTGGTGGCCAGCCAGGGGTCGGCCAGCAGGTCGTCAAAGCCCAGCTGCGTGCAAAACACCTTCCACTGCGCGTCGCTCACGGCGGCCAGGAAGATCTGCTCGCCACCCTGCACCGTGAACACGTCGTACACGGCCCAGGGGTTGTCACGCGCCGGCATGGGCGCGGGGTGCCGGCCCGTCATCGCAAACTGCAACATGTGCTGGCCCATCAGGAACACGTTGTTCTCGAAAAGCGCGCTCTGCACCTCCATGCCGCGGCCGGTGATGCCGCGCTGTATCAACGCACCCAGCGCGCCGATGGCGCCGAACATGCCGCCCATGATGTCGTTCACACTGGTGCCGGCACGCAGCGGGTCGCCGGGGCGCCCGGTCATGTAGGCCAGGCCGCCCATCATCTGCACCACCTCGTCCAGCGCGGGGCGCTGGTCATAAGGCCCGGGCAGGAAGCCTTTGTGGTGACGTAGATGAGGCGCGGGTCGTTGGCCGACAACGACGCGTAGTCCAGGCCGTATTTATGCAGCACGCCGGGCTTGAAGTTCTCGGCCACCACGTCGGCACTGGCGGCCAACTTGCGCGCCACGGCAGCGCCTTCGGGCTGCTTCAGGTCAATGCGGATGCTGAGCTTGTTGCGGTTGAAGAGCGGGAAGAAACCCGCGCCAGCGCCCAGCAGACGGCGCGTGCCCTCGCCCTCGATGGGCTCGACCTTGATGACCTCGGCACCCAGGTCGGCCAGCACCATGCCGCAGGCAGGGCCCATCACCATGTGCGTGAATTCCACCACCCGCAACCCGGCCAGCGGCTGCGGGGCCTGTGGGGCGTCTGCGGCCTGTGGGCCCTGTGAGACGTTGGCCGCGGGCGGGGTGGGCGGGGGCTGCGCATGCATCGGCCTGCACTGTAGCCCCGCCAGGCGGCACACTGCAGCGCTCGTCAGGGCCTGCAGCGCCCACTGCCTTTACTGGCCGTTGCTGCTGGCGGCCGCCACGGCAGAAGTTGCGGATGACCTCGTCGCCGGCCGCGCCGGCGGGCAGGTGTACGCAGCTGTCGTCGGCCGAACGCGTCTGGCCGGTGGCCGCGCTGCTGGCCATGTCGGTGGTGAAGGCATTGGCGCGCCAGGTCGAGAGACGACTTTGGTCGGATGCGCCCGCATGGCGCTTGTAGAACGTGAGCTGCACCGTTTGGCCGTCAGCATGGCGCTCCGTGACGCGTGCGCAGTCTGATGCTCTGCGACTGGCCGCGGAATTTCCAGCTGCCGCTTTCCTGCGCCACGGCCATGCCGTCACCAAGGCGCCCTGGTCTCCGCCGGTGCTGACGCCAATGGCGTCGAGCACGCGGTCGTAGCCGCTGCGCGAACCGGCGTTCAGCACGCCGGAGACAAAGTTCACATCGGGGCTGACGCCGGCGTCGGCCAGCACGCCGGCCAAGCCGGCGCGCAGGCTGGCCGTGGCGCTTCCAGGGCCGCTGCGCCCAGGCCACTGGCGCTGCCGTTCACCAAGGTGTCGGGCGACTGGCCGGTGGCCAGCAGCACCGCGGCGGTGGTCAGCGGCGTGACGTTTGGCAGTGCCATGGACAAACCAGCGCGCGACCGGTGAACTTCAGCAGCGGTGGCCGCGCTGCAGGGGGCCGTGCCACCGGGTGGCCGCGCTACCGATGGCCCTGCCAGTCCGGTGGCCGCTTGTCGATGAAAGCCTGCACGCCTTCCAGCGCGCTGCCGTCCATCATGTTGCAGGCCATCGTGCGGGCGGCGTCGTCATAGGCCGCCGCAATGCCGACTTCCAGCTGGCGGTAGAACAGCTGCTTGCCCAGCGCCAGTGCCACCCGCGGCTTGGCCACGATGCCGTCGGCCAGCCGCGCCACTTCGGCGTCCAGCGCGTCAGCAGGCACCACGCGGTTCAACAGACCCTTGGCCAGGGCTTCTTCGGCGCTGATGAAGTCACCGGTCACCAGCATCTCGAAGGCCGCCTTGCGCGACAGGTTGCGGGTGAGCGCCACGCTGGGTGTGCTGCAGAACAGGCCCAGGTTGACGCCGCTGACGGCAAAGCGCGCTTCCGGGGTGGCCACTGCCAGGTCGCACTGCGCCACCAGCTGACAGCCCGCCGCGGTGGCCAGGCCCTGCACACGCGCGATCACCGGCACCTGCAGCTGCTGGATGCTCAGCATCACGCGGCCGCACTGTGCAAACAGCTTCTCGTAATAGGCCTGCGAAGGTTGCGCGCGCATTTCCTTCAGGTCGTGCCCGGCGCAGAAAGCCTTGCCGGTGGCGGCCAGCACCACCACACGCGCGCTGGGGTCGGCGGCCACCCGGTCCAGGGCCTGCTGCAGCGCCGTCAGCACGGCTTCTGACAACGCGTTGAACGCCTGCGGCCGGTTCAGCGTGAGCGTGACCACGCCCTCTTCGCTGCGCTGAAAAAGTACCGGAGCGTGGTCGTCGGTCAAGGTGTTGGTCATGCGCGTGCTCACTCAAAGGCTGAAAACGACCGCGCCCGCTCGCGCAGCTGAAACTTCTGGATCTTGCCGGTGCTGGTTTTCGGAATGGCCTCGAAGCGGATCTCGCGCGGCACCTTGTAGCCGGCCAGCAGCGCCTTGCAGTGCGCCACCAGTTCAGCCGCCGTCACGCTGGTGCCGACCTTGGTTTCCACGTAGGCCAGCGGCGTTTCGCCCCACTTCGGGTCGGGCTTGGCCACCACGGCACAGGCCAGCACCGCCGGGTGGCGATACAGCGCGTCTTCCACTTCCAGGCTGCTGATGTTTTCGCCGCCGCTGATGATGATGTCCTTGCTGCGGTCCTTGATCTTCACGTAGCGGTCGCTCTCCATCACCGCCAGGTCGCCGGTGCGGAACCAGCCGCCGGCAAAGGCCTTGTCGGTGGCCGCAGGGTTCTTCAGGTAGCCCTTCATCACGATGTTGCCGCGGAACATGATTTCGCCCATGGTCTGGCCGTCAGCGGGCGTGGGCTGCAGGGTTTCGGGGTCGAGCACGTTCATGCCTTCCTGCAGCATGTAGCGCACGCCCTGGCGACCGTTCAGGCGTGTCTGCTCCGACAGGCTTTGCGCAGCCCAGGCCGGGCGCTTGACGGCCACCGATGCGGGGCCGTAAACCTCAGTCAAGCCATAGACGTGCGTGATGTCAAAACCGATCTGCGCCATGCCCTCGATCATGGCCGCCGGTGGTGCTGCGCCCGCCACCATGCCGCGCACTTTCTGTGCAATGCCATCGCGCAAGGCAGGGTCGGCGTTGATGATCAGGTTGTGCACGATGGGCGCGGCGCAGTAGTGGTCAGCGCCTTCGTCGCGCATGGCCTGCAGGATGGCGGGCGCGTCCACGCGGCGCAGGCAGATGTGGGTGCCGCCCAGCATGGCCACAGTCCAGGGAAAGCACCAGCCGTTGCAGTGGAACAGCGGCAGCGTCCACAGGTACTTGGGGAAATGCGGCATCGTCCAGGTGGCCGCGTTGCACACCGCATTGAGGTAAGCACCGCGGTGGTGCGTGACCACGCCCTTGGGGTCGCCGGTGGTGCCGCTGGTGTAGCTGACGGCGATGGCGTCCCATTCGTCGGCCGGGCCGGGCAGCACCGCCAGCGGCGCGTGGGCGGCCAGCAGGGCTTCGTATTCGTGCGCGCCCAGCCGTTCACCGGGGCCGCTGTAGACGCTGTCGTCAACGTCAATCACCACCACCTGCCGGCCATGTTCGTGTTGCAGCAGCGCCAGCGCCTGCGCCACCACGGGCGAAAACTCGCGGTCGGCAATCAACACGCGGGCCTCGCAATGGTTCATCTGCCAGGCCAGCAACGGTGCGTCCAGCCGCGTGTTCAGCGTGTTCAGCACGGCGCCGATGCCGGGCACGGCGTAATGCGCTTCCAGCATCTCGGGGGTGTTGTGCAGCAGCGTGCTGACGGTGCTGCCCGGCCCGACGCCCAGTTTCTGCAACGCGGCCGCCAAGCGTGCGCTGCGGTCCCCACATTGCGACCAACTGTAACGACGGTGGCCGTGCACCACGGCGGGCAGGTCGCCATAGATTTCGGCGCTGCGCCTGACAAAGCTGACCGGCGACAGGGCCACGAAATTGGCCGGGTTCTGGGGCAGATGCTGCTGGTAGATGTTCATGGCGGCGTTCCTGTCTGGGCCGGTGGCCTGCAGGCTGCAAGTGTGCACCGCTGGCGGGCCCGTCCAACCCTTGGCACCCCATTACGGAGGCTCGCACCGGGCGAAGGGGCGGCGTTGGCATTGTCGGACCACCCTTCATCTGGGTGCTGCGCGTTGGTGTCACGACAGGAATACTCCGTTCAACCCCAGTCATTCAGCGGCCATCGAAACCCGCGCAGGCCCCTGCCGCGCCCACCGTTGGCTCACCTTTACGGCACAACCGAACATGCCTTCTTTGTCCGCCAGTTTGCTTCTCATGCTGCTCTTGGCCGCCTTGGTGGGCGGCTTTGGCACCGCCTTGTGGATGAGGCAGCGGTTGGCACAAACCGCCGCGCTGCAGGCGCAGGAAGCCGAGCTCTGGGGTACCTGGCGGGCGCAGGTCGAAAAGCGCCTGGCCGAGCGGCGGGAACCCGATTGGACGCCCGTTTTGCAACGGCTGGGCGCGCTGGAAAAAGCCATCGGCAACGTCCGGCTGCCCACGCCCGAGCCCACCAACCTGCGCCCGGTGCTGGACGCCCTTGCGTCGATTCGGCTGCCAGTGCCGCCCGCGGTCAATCTGGACCCGTTGCACACCCGGCTGCTGGGGCTGGAAGACGCTATCCGGCTTCAGGGCGCGCCGGCCGCCAACCGCGGCGGCGACCTGTCGGGCGTCTTGGCCCGGCTGACCGAGATCGAGCAACACCTTGCACGGTTGCGCAACGCAGGCTGAAAGCACGCCCGGCCGCGCCTGGGGCAGACTGAAGGCGCGCCCCCGCGCTCAGTTCAGCAAGCGGGGCGCTTGCGGCCCGGCGGGCGCCATGGCAGGGGCTGCGGTGGCCGCCAGGCTCCAGTCGGCGTCGCCCAGCGCTTTTTCCAACAGCCGCGACAGTGCGGCGCACATGTCGGCCGTCAGCTGCACCGTCAGGCTGCGGCCTTGTTCGTCACGCAGGCGCAGCGCAATGCCCGGGCCTTCGGGGCGCGGCCCCAGGTCGGCAGCAGTGGGCAGCATGGGTTCAGGCCCCAGCGGCTGCGCGGTGGCCTGCGGGTTGAAAGGGGCCTTGAAGTCGGCGCCGGGCAAGGGGCGCGCTCGCGCCGTCTGCGCCAGCATTTCCTGCGCCTCGGGCACCAGCGAAGCGGCGCTGGGTGTTCGGGGCAGGCCGGCCTGCCCCACCAGGTTCTGGAACGGGCGCCAGATCTGGCCAAGCATGCGGCGCGTCAGCCAGGTTGCAAACATCTCGCCGGCCTGCGTGCGCACCTGCCACAAGATCCGGTCGGCGGCCGGGTCGTAACGCACTTGCATCTGGTGAATGTCCACGTTGTGATTCTAGAAGCGCAGGTTTCCCGGCCCAGGCGCTTGTTCAGGGGGGCAGCAGAAGGCCCGCGCGGGGTGGCGCGGCGGGCGTTCAACCAAAGCGCCCTTGCAGGTACCAGTGCACCTCGCCCGACGCGGCGGGCAGGCGGTCGCGGAACACCCAGACCAGGCCGCCGTCTTCGGCCATGCCGATGAAGTAGTCACGCGCCACCATGGCGGCGTCCCACCAGCCGGTTTCAATGCGCTCGGGCCCGCTGACCAGCTGCAGTGGCCGGCCCTGCAGCAGCGGCAACGCTTCACGCTCGGCCAGCGGCAGGGGTTCGGGCAGCAGCCACGCCGGTCGGTGCAGCGGCAGCGCCGGCGGGCCGTGCGGGTTGTGTTCGGCCACGGCGGCCACGGCCGCTTCTGCGGCGGCGGCGGGCACCGCCGGCAGCGGCTGCTGCGCCGGCACCGCCATGCGGGCGCGTTCGGGCCTGAAGTCGGCCACCGGCAACACGCGGTGCACCTGTTCGGGCCCGAGCCGCGCGCACAGGCGTTCCAGCAGCCGCACCAGGCCTTCGGCACGGCTGCTGGTGGTGGGGAACAGCTCGCCGTTGGGCGCCGGCGCCGCCACCAGCTGGCTGCACAGCAGTTGCAGTTCCAGCGTGGGCGCGGCCAGCGTGCAGTGCGCCAGGCGTTCGCGCAGCAGCAGTTGCAGGTGGGCCGGGTCCAGCGCCGGTTCGGCCAGCGGCACCTGCAGTTCGGTGGCGGCCGGGGTTTCACCATCACCTTGGCTGCGCTGGCGTTCGTGCAGCATGCGCAGCGCAAAACCGGCCACGCGGCCGTGGCGCGCCTGCGCCCAGGCCACCAGGCGCGCCAGCAGCACCCCGGCGCCGTGCAGCACCTGGTCGGTGTTTTCAGCGCGGGCATAGAGTTCCAGCCGGCTGTCGAAGACGGGGGCCGGCACCAGCCAGCGGCGCGGGTCGCTCTGTTCACCCAGCGCACGGTCCAGTTCGTCCAGCACCGCTTGCCCGAAACGGCGCGACACGCCGCTGCGCGGCAGCGCCTGCAGGTCGGCCACGGTGTGCAGGCCCATGGCCAGCAGCACGCTGGCGTGCGGGCGACAGGCTGCGAGCAGCTGCACCGGCGCGCGGCCCAACAGCGCCTGCAGGGCTTGCAGGTCGGTGGCGTGGCGGCCCAGCACCCAGCGTTCGGGGCTGTTGCGGGTGGCGTTGGCGGGGGCTGCGCCAGCCCCCGCTGCTGGGCCACGGGCGGGGCCATCGGGTGCAGCGCCGGCCGCGTCCGCCGGTGTTTCATCACCCACCGCGGGCGGTGCCAGTTGCGCCAGCAGCGCCGCGCCCAGTGGCGTGGGTGCAGCCGCCATCTGCACGCGGTGGGCCAGCGGTGCCAGCGCTTGCAACAACTGCTGGCGCAGGCGGTCCAGGCCGCCAAACAGGCGCAGGCTGGGCTGCACTTCCAGCAGCACCGTGGGGCCTTCCAGGCGGTTTTCAGGGGCGCGGGCATGCAGGCACACCGACGGCGTGAACACCAGCGCCGCGTGCACCACCGCCTGCACGGCGGCGGCTTCGCGCGCCGCGTCGCTGTCGGCCACCAGCAGGTCGGCCGCCAGTGCCAACGCCGTGGCGCGCTTGATGCCCGGGCGTATGCCCCGTTCGGCGGCAGCGCGGTTGACGCTGTGCACGCAGTGCTGGTCGATCAGCGCCACGGCGCGGTCTTCAGCGCCGGGTTCTGCCGCCGGCAGGCTGGCGCAGAAGGCTTCCAGCGGCAGTGCGGGCAAGTGAAGGGCCAGCCACAACATGGCAGTGCGGGGTTCCAGGGGTCAGGGGTCAGGGGTCAGGGGTCAAGGGTGTGTGGGCCGTGCGCGAGCCGGGCTGTGGCTCAGCGGGCGCCGGGCGTGCGGG
>JAYSXE010000301.1:0-5343 GCA_043717565.1 Burkholderiales bacterium
AAGCCGCATCGACGAATTGCTGCCGCACCGCTGGCGGCCGGAACTGGCACCTGCCTGAACTTGGCTCCCGTCGTCAAGATGGGATTGCCGGACGCATACTCTCAACCTGCGGGCTCTCCGCCGAGGCGGGGCAGGGCAGGGCTGCAAGACAGGGCTCGGCGTTGTATCGCGCTGACATGGGGCCATAAGACCGGTTAATTCGTGCGATCGCCCGGGCAGCCGGCTGCAAAGAATGGCATTCCATTTGCTGCGAGGGCGAGCCATGTCGATCCGTGTTTCCAAGGGCCTGATTGCGACAGCGACAACGGCGGCCTCTGCCGTTGTTGCTCTGTCGTTGACGCTGTTCAGCCTGTCTGCACAGGCCGGCGAGACTTACTTGCAACTGGGATTTCCGGGCTCGGGTCTGGGCTATGCACACCCGCTGTCGCCGGGCCTGACGGTGCGCGGCGACTTCACCACGCTGGGGTCGCGTTCGGGCGACCGGGTGGAAGAGGGCATCAATTACCGCGGCAAGCTGAAGTCTGACCGGGCCGGCCTGTTTATGGACTGGTTTCCCTTTGGGGGCGTGTTTCGCACCACGCTGGGCCTGACGCAGAACAACTTCAAGCTCGAACTCGACGCCGCGGGCAAGGGCACGGGTGAGACCACCGTGGTGGGCGGCACCAGTTACACGCTGGGGCCCAACGACGGCTTGAACGTGCAGCTGAAGTTTCCGCGCACCACGCCCTATGTGGGCCTGGGATGGGGCCACCATGCAGGCAGCGGCTTCCGGTTTTCAGCCGATCTCGGCGCTTCGCTGGGCAAGGCCACGGTCACCGCCGTGGGGCGCGGCCAACTGGGCAGCGCCGGCGGGCAAGCCGCGGTAGACCGGGAGGTGGAAGAGGTTCGCCGCGGCCTGGGTGACCTGCGCGTGCTGCCTCAGGTCACTATTTCTCTCGGCTACTCGTTCTAGAGCCTTCGGGGCGGCAGGGCAGCAGCTCTGGCTGTCGCCGCCGCCGACGCTGCGGGCCCTGCCGGCCGGTTCAGCCTGGCGCACTTTCGGCGTGCAGCGTTGTCACACGGTCCACTTCGTTCCGCGACCCCAGCACCACGCTGACGCGCTGGTGCAGTTTGGTGGGCATGATGTCCAGGATGCGCTCGTAGCCGTTGGTGGCGCTGCCGCCCGCTTGCTCAATGATGAAGGCCATGGGGTTGGCTTCGTACATCAGGCGCAGCTTGCCGGGCTTGTCGGGTTCGCGCTTGTCCCAGGGGTATAGGAAAACGCCGCCGCGGCTGATGATGCGGTGCACGTCGGCCACCATGCTGGCCACCCAGCGCATGTTGAAGTCCTTGCCGCGCGGGCCTTCCTTGCCGGCCAGGCACTCTTCGATGTACTGGCGCACGGGCGGCGCCCAATGGCGCATGTTGCTCATGTTGATGGCGAATTCCTTGGTGTCGGCCGGCACCTGCACGCCTTGCTCGGTCAGCACCCATGAACCGGTCTCACGGTCCAGCGTGAACAGCGCCACGCCGTTGCCCAGGGTCAGCACCAGGGTGGTCTGGGGGCCGTAGACGCAGTAGCCGGCTGCAGCCTGGTGCTTGCCGGGTTGCAGGAAGTCTGCTTCGCTGACGCCTGGCGCGTGGCCCAGCTTGCGCAGCACGCTGAAGATGGTGCCGATGGAGACGTTCACGTCGATGTTGCTGCTGCCGTCCAGCGGGTCGAACAGCAGCAGGTATTCGCCTTGCGGGTAGCGGTTGGGCACCACGTGGATGCTGTCCATCTCTTCGCTGGCCATGGCCGCGAGGTGCCCGCCCCATTCGTTGGCTTCGATCAGCACTTCGTTGCTGATGACGTCCAGCTTCTTCTGTATTTCGCCCTGCACGTTGTCGGTGCCCGCCGTGCCCAGCACACCGCCCAGGGCGCCCTTGTTCACCGAGATGGCGATGCTCTTGCATGCGCGGGCCACGACTTCAATCAGCAGCCGCAGCTGCGCCGGGATGCGGCCATGCTCCCGTTGCTGTTCGACCAGGTATTGGGTCAGGCTGACACGTCGGCTCATCAGGCTTGCTCCAGGGCGCGGGAAACGATTTCGCGCACGTCGTTGCTGAGGTCGGGTTTGGCGGCCACGCGGGCCACGGCCATGCGGGCAGCGCTGCGGTAGGGCTCGGCCAGTGCGGCCCAGCGGTCCATGGCACGCGCGTAGCGGCCGGCCACATGGGGGTTGATGGCGTCCAGTTCCAGCAGGCGGTCAGCCCACAGCACATAACCGGCGGCGTCGGCGCGGTGGAAGGCCGCCGGGTTGGCCGTGCACAGGTTCTGCAGCAGGCTGCGCATGCGGTTGGGGTTCTTCATCGAGAAGTCGCTGTGTTGCAGCAGCGCCTTGGCGCGTGCAAAGGCACGGCCTGCGGGCTGGTTGTGCAAGCCCGCCACCGGTTCACTGGCGGTGGCTTGCAGCCAGAACCACTTGTCCAGCACCAGCGGCTCGTCCTTGGCCAGCGCGTAGAAGCGTTCCAGCGCGGCGTCGGCCAGTGGCGAGTGGGCGTTCAAAAGTGCCGACACGGCGGACTGCCGGTCGGTCATGTTGCCGGCGTCCTTGAAGCGCTGGTAGGCGCGGCCCGGCCATACGGTGTCGCCGTGGCGCACGGCGTGGTCGCACAGCATGTGCAGCGCGCGGTTGGCCAGCGCGCGGCGCCCGGCCTGTGCAGGCCCGGGGTGATAGCCCTCGGTCACGTTGTGGGCCTCGAAGGCCCAGACCCAGTCTGCGTGCAGACGGTCGGCCAGCAGGGCCAGCCAGTGCTCGCGCGCCGCATGAACGGCCTGCGGGTCCACACTCTGCAGTTGCTCGGCCATGTAAGCCTCGCTTGGTGGCGTGAGGGCCGTGCTCTTGAACGCCGGGTCGAGCCCGTTGTGGCGCAGCAGGCCGCGCAACGCGTTTTCCAGCGCGGCGTCGCATTGCGGCGGCTGGCCGGTCTGGACGGCCGCCAGCAGGCGCTGCAGCACCAGCCGCTGGGCGGTCTCGTAGCGGTTGAAGGGGTCGCTGTCGTGTGTCAGCAGCACGAGGCGTTGTTCGTCGCGGAGGCCGTCGTCCAGGTGAACCGGTGCCGAGAAACCCCGCAGCAGCGATGGCACGGGTTCGACTTCAATGTCGTTGAAGACCCATTGCTGCTCGGCAGTGTCCAGCACCAGCGTCTGGGTGGGCAGCAGTTCGCGGCCGTCGGCTGCCAGCAGGCCCAGCGCCACCGGAATCACGAAGGGCTGCTTGTCGGGTTGGCCCTGCGTGGCGGCGCAGGTCTGGCGCAGCGTCAAGGTGTACTGGCGCGCCTGGGCGTCGTGGTGGCCGGTTGCGATGAGCCGCGGTGTGCCCGCCTGGGCGTACCACCGCTTGAAGGCTTCCAGCCTCAATGACAGCGGGCTGCCCGGGTTGGCGTCGGCCACGGCCTGCGCAAAGTCGTCACAGGTCACGGCCTGGCCGTCGTGGCGCTGGAAGTACAGCGCCATGCCGCGTGCAAAGCCTTCACGGCCCACCAGCGTGTGCATCATGCGCACCACCTCGGCGCCTTTTTCGTAGACGGTGGCGGTGTAGAAGTTGTTGATCTCGACGTAGCTGTCGGGTCGCACGGGGTGCGCCATCGGGCCGGCGTCTTCGGGGAACTGCGACTGGCGCAGGCGGCGCACGTCTTCGATGCGGCACACCGCGCGCGCGGTGGGCGAACCCGCCATGTCCATGCTGAATTCCTGGTCGCGAAAGACCGTGAGGCCTTCTTTCAGCGACAGCTGGAACCAGTCGCGGCAGGTGACGCGGTTGCCCGTCCAGTTGTGGAAGTACTCGTGTGCGATGACGCTTTCGATGCCGGCATAGTCAACGTCGGTGGCGGTGGCCGCATTGGCCAGCACGTACTTGGTGTTGAACAGGTTCAGGCCCTTGTTCTCCATCGCGCCAGAGTTGTAGTCCTGCACCGCCACCACCATGTAGCGGTCCAGGTCGAGTGACAGCCCAAAGCGCGCTTCGTCCCAGGCCACGGAAGCCATCAGCGAATTCATCGCGTGTTCGGTTTTTTCCAGGTCGCCGGGGCGCACATACACCTGCAGCAGGTGTTCCTTGCCCGACCGCCCCACGATGCGCTGCTCGCGCGCCACCAGCGTGCCCGCCACCAGCGCAAACAGGTAGCAGGGCTTGGGGAAGGGGTCGTGCCAGGTGGCGAAGTGACGGCCGTTTTCCAGTGCGCCCTCGGCCACCAGGTTGCCGTTGCTCAGAAGCACCGGGTAGCGGGCCTTGTCGGCGCGCAGCGTCACACGGTAGGTGGCCATCACGTCGGGCCGGTCCAGGAAATAGGTGATGCGCCTGAACCCCTGGGCCTCACACTGCGTGAAGAAGCCGCCGCTGCTGGTGTAAAGGCCCGACAGTTCGGTGTTCTTGTCGGGGGCGCAGGTGTTGCGCAGTTCCAGCGTGAACTGGTCGGCCACCGGCGGGTTGTCGATGATCAGTTCGCCGCCCTCGTTGCGGAAAGAAACGCTCTGGCCGTCGGCCTGCACGCGCAGCAGCGTCAGGCCTTCGCCGTGCAGGCGCAGCGGCAGGCCGGCGGTGGACATCGCGGCGTTGCGTTCAATGTGCAGCTTGCTGCCCACGATGGTCTTGGCCGCGTCCAGGTCAAACGTCAGTTCAACCTGACGGATGAAGAAGTCGGGCGGCGCGTAGTTTTGCCTGAGGGTCGCGACGCTGGTGGCTTCACGCATGGTGGGTGTTCTCCGTTCGGGGGGCGCTGCGCGGCAGCAACGGTGTTCGTGGTTCCGCGCGGGTTTTTGCTTCGCTGCTGTCTGGACGGCTGTCCAGGCGGCAACTGCGGTCAAAGGCCTTGTTTGAGGCTGGCTTCGATGAAACTGTCCAGGTCACCGTCCAGCACCTTCTGCGTGTTGCTGATCTCGACGTTGGTGCGCAGGTCCTTGATGCGGCTCTGGTCCAGCACGTAGCTGCGGATCTGGTGACCCCAGCCGACATCGGTCTTGGTGTCTTCCAGCTTCTGCTGCTCTTCCATGCGCTTGCGCATCTCGAAGTCGAACAGCCGCGAGCGCAGACGCTTCCAGGCCACGTCGCGGTTGCTGTGCTGGCTGCGGCCGTCCTGGCACTGCACGACGATGCCAGTGGGGATGTGCGTCAGGCGCACCGCCGAGTCCGTCTTGTTGATGTGCTGGCCACCCGCGCCGCTGGCGCGGAAGGTGTCGGTGCGCACATCCGCCGGGTTGATGTCGATTTCGATCGAGTCGTCCACCTCGGGGTACACGAACACGCTGGCGAAGCTCGTATGCCGGCCGCCGGCGGAGTCGAACGGGCTCTTGCGCACCAGGCGGTGCACGCCGGTCTCGGT
>JAYSXE010000302.1:0-5316 GCA_043717565.1 Burkholderiales bacterium
GCGTGGCCGACCAGTCCATGGTCATGCAGTGCTGGTCGCTGGTGCTGCCCGCGGGTATGACACGCGGCCAGTGCGCGACCCAGGGCACGCGGATGCCGCCCTCGGTCAGGTCCATCTTGCCGCCCACCAGCGGCCAGTTGTCGGAAAAGCGCTCGCCGCCGTTGTCGCTGGTGAAGACGATCAGCGTGTCGTCCAGCAGCTGCTCGGCGCGCAGAGTGTCCACCAGCTGTCCGATGCCTTCGTCCATGTGGTGGATCATGCGCAGGTAGGTCTGCACGTTGCCGCCCGCCAGGTGGTACAGGTTGGGCAGCGCGCGCGCCAGCGCTTCATCGTCGCGCGTTTCCCAGGGCCAGTGCGGGGCCGTGTAGTGCAGGCTCAGGAAGAAGGGTTCGCCCTGCCGTGCCGCCGCAGCGCGCTGCTGCACATGCTGCACCGCGCGGCCCGACAGCAGGTCGGTGAGGTAGCCGTTTTCGTGGTGCTCGGTCTCGTCGATGTACAGGTCATGGTCACCGCGCCCCGAGGTGTGGGTGAAGTAGTCCACGCCGCCGGCCATGATGCCGTAGAAGGTGTCGTAACCCGAGCGCAGCGGGCCGAAGTGCGGTGGGTAGCCCAGGTGCCATTTGCCGATCAGCGCCGTGTGGTAACCCGCATCTTTCAAACACGAAGGCAGCGTGGGCAGTTCGGGCGGCAGGCCCATGCGCGGATCGCCACGCGACTTGCTGTTCAGCGGCTCGTCCATCGCGCCGCGCAGCCGGTATTGGTAACGCATGGTCATCAGCGCAAAACGCGTGGGCGAACACACGGCGGAATTGGCATAACCCTGCGTCAGGCGCAGGCCGCCAGCGGCCAGTCGGTCGAGGTGCGGCGACACCGCACCAAAGTCCGCCGGCCGGCCGCCGTAACAGCCCAGGTCGGCAAAGCCCAGGTCGTCGGCCACGATGAAGATGATGTTGGGTCTGTTCATGGGGCGGGGCTTGAAATGAGGTGGCCCGTGAGTGCACTGTGCCCGCTTCGGAAGGTGCTACAGCCGCACGTCGAGCGAAGCATTCAGCGTCGGCCGCGTGTAGCGGTCGATCTGGCTGTAGTTGCCGTTGCTCTGCACCGTGCGTGTACTGCCGTTGGGCGGGCCGAAGGGTTGCACGCCGGCGCTGGCGGCCAGCCGCAGCGACAGGCCGGGCCTGAAGATCCATTGGCCGAACAGGTCGGCGGTCACGTTGCGTGACCGTTCCAGCTGCTGGTCCAGCGTCACGCGTGTGGTGTAGCCCGGGCTCAGGGTCGTGCTGCCGCCCACGTTCAGCGGCAGGCCCGTGATGCGCTGGTCAAAGCCCAGCGTGGCCGTCCAGGGCTGCTGCCCGTCCAGCCGGTTGTCGGGGCCGGGCAGCGCGGCCACGCTGGAACGGTAGACGTTCAGAGAAGCGCGCAGGTTCAGCGCCTTGGCGTCGCCCAGCAGGCTGGGCAGCAGTTCGGCGGCGCGACCCTTCACTTCCAGTTCCAGGCCGCTGGTGTGGGCCTTGCTGAAGTTCACCGGCTGCGCCACGTAGCGCTGCACGCTCACCCCAGGCACGCTCTGCAAGGTGGTGACGGTGCGTACCAGATCGGTGATCTGGCGGTGGAACAGGCCCACGCTCCACAGGCCGCCGCCGGGCAGGTACTTTTCGAATGCCACGTCCAGGCCCGTGGCCAGCTCGGGCCGCAGGGCCGGGTTGCCGATGCGGTCGGGCTGCAATTCGGTGTTGATGCGTGTGGTGTCGGTGTAATTGCTGTTGATGGAAGGGCGGGCCAGCAGCGTGCCCAGGTTGGGCGCCTTGTAGCTGCGCGTCAGGCTGGCGCGCACCATGTCGCGGCCCTTGGGGTCGAGCTTCCAGGTCAGGTGCAGCAGCGGCGACAGCACGGCGCTGTCGTTGTTGGTCGGCGTGCTGGTGCCGCGGCTTTCAGTGCCGATGCTTTCATGGCGCAGGCCCAGGTACATCTGCCAGGTGGGCGAAATTTCCCATTCGTCCTGCACAAAAAAGGCCCGGCGCTGCACCTGCGCGCTGAAGGGCTGGCCCTCGAAGTCGGGCTGCAGCAGGGCGCCGTTCTGCGTCACCGTGCGGTACTCGTTGCGGCGTGTTTGTTCCAGGTCCCAGCCGGCGGTCAGGCTGTGTTCCTGGCCCAGCAGCAGGCTGTACTTGCCGGCCTGCGTGTAGCTTTCCTGCCGGCCGCCGCCCACGCTGCGCAGCGTGTCCACGCCGCCGCGGTGGTTGCGCACGTCAAAGGCCCAGGTGTTTTCACGCGCGCCGCCGCGCAGCTCGATGCGCTGGTGGTTGGCGAAGCGGTGTTTCCAGGTCAGGTTGCCGCTGCTGTTCCCCCAGGTGCCGGTTTGCCGCGTGTCGTCCTCCAGCACCGGCGCGCCGCTGAACACGCGGTTGTCGTGGTGCGTGCTGTTGTTCCAGTAGCCCTTCTGGAAGAAGGTCTGCAGCGCCAGGTCCTGGTCGTCGCTGATCTTCCAGTTCACCCGCGGGCCCAGGTTGTAGCCGTGGCCCCACACCTGCTGGTGTCCCACCTGCTCGGCAAATCCGGGAAGGCGGCCGTCGGTTGAATCGCCCCGGCGTTCCAGCGTGTTGACGTTTTCGCGCCGCCATTCGAACACCGACACCGGCAGCGACACCGACCACGGCCCTTTCGATTCGCCCAGTGTGAAGTTCACATTGGCCTGTGGCCGGTCCACGCCGTCGCTCAGGCCCAGGCGCAGGTCGCGTTGTGAACGGCGCGGCGCTTCTTTCAGGATGATGTTGATGGTGCCGGCGATGGCCTGCGCGCTCTGGTCGGCCGTGGGTGCGCGCAGCACCTCGATGCGTTCGATCTGCGACGGGCTCAGCTGGTCCAGCGCAAAGCCCTGCGGCGCCGGGTCGCCATTGATCAGGATCTGCGTGTAGCCCGCGCCCAGCCCGCGCATGCGCGGGCCGCTGCTGCCGACGTTCACGCCGGGCAAGCGGCGCAGCACGTCCAGCGCGTTGGTGTCGCCGTACTGGTCCAGTTCTTCGCGGCCGTAGATCTGCTTGGCCACGCTGGCCGCGCGGCGCAGGTCGGTGGCGCTTTGCCGGGCGGCTATCTCCACCCGCTGCACGCTGCTGGGCTGGCTGCCACTGGGTTCGGGCTGGCCGGCGCCGGTGTCCTGCGCATGGGCACCGCAGGCGGCCACGGCCAGCAGGGCTTGCGGCAGCCGGTGCATCACGCACAACGAAGACCTGGTGGCGGTGCAGCCGGCACGCGCCGGCACTTTGAAGCGGGGCAAGACAGTCTCCTGGCAGGCACGACAGCGGCCGTACGGAAGGGCGCTGCAAGCCAACCCAGGCCAGCGCGTGGAGGTGGATGTTGCCAGACGCGCGAGCAGGGCTCTCGGGCTGTCAGCCCTTTCGTTCTTCGCTGCCGTCGGGCTGGCGCGCAAAACGCTCAGCCACCCGCCCGTGCACCGGTGCGCTGTTGTCCCAGGGCCAGCCGCCGAACTGGGTTTGCTGGTAGTCGCGCATCGTCTGCTCGATCTCGGCGCGTGTGTTCATCACGAAGGGGCCGTAACTGGCCACCGGCTCGGCGATGGGCCGGCCCTGCAGCAGCAGGCATTCGGTGGTGGCGCCGCCGTTGACGATGCCCACCGCCACGCCGGCGTTCAGTTCCAGCGCCACGCGTGAACGCACGGCCTTGCCGGCCAGTTGCAGGCCGTCGCCTTCAAAGATGTAGAGCATGCGGCGCACGCCCGGGGCGTCGGCCGCGGGCAGCGTCCAGGTGGCGCCGGGCTGCATCTTCAGAGTCCAGATGGCGACGCCGCTGCCGGCCTGCGAAGCCCAGGAATCGGGCGGCGGCGCCGGCGGCTGCAGATCGGTGCTGCCCTGCTGCAGGCGGCCGGCCACGGCGGTCAGCTGCGTGCTGCGGCCTTCGCTGTCGTGCACCGTGGCGGTGGGAATCTGTTCACCCCACAGCATCTTGAAGTGCGGGTCGGCCATCTTCAGGCGGCCGGGCAGGTTCAGCCAGATCTGGAACAGCTCGGCCGGGTTGGCGGCGTTGTCGTTCAGCAGCGGAAACATCTCTGCATGCACGATGCCGCGCCCGGCGGTCAGCCATTGCGCGTCGCCGTCGCCAAAGCGGGCGGCAGCGCCCAGCGAGTCTGAATGGTCGATCAGCCCCTGGCGCGCCAGGGTCACCGTTTCGAAGCCGCGGTGGGGGTGCGCCGGGAAGCCCGGCACCTGCTGGCCGTGGTACATGTTCCAGCCGTCCTTGCCGGCGAAGTCCTGCCCCAGGTTGCGGCCGGCCAGGCTGCCCGCTGGGCCCATCTGGCCGTTGCCGGGAGGGTAGGCGTCCAGGTGGTGCACGCAGAACAGGAACGGGTCGATGGTGGGCCAGGGTGTGGGCGAAGGTCCCAAGGCGTGGGTGGCCAGGATGGTGGGCGTGGCGGTTGCCGGGGCGTGTGGTGTGTTCATGGCGGGCGGGCTTCCTCGTGCGGTCGGCGCCGGGCACGCGGGGGCTGTGCGCCCCGCGCTGCCTGGCCAAGGCATGCTACCCGTGGGCCTTGCCCAGCAGGGCCAGCGGCTTTGAATGCAGCGTTCAGCCCCTACGCACTTTCCTGCCTGCCCGGCGGTTGGCTTCGAACCTAGACTCGACGCATTGCGCGGCCCGTCTTCAGCGGCCGCGCCAAGGAGCCAGCCCCATGCCCGTGACCGACCTGCAACCCCTGGTTGAGCCCGACCGCGTGCACAAGAGCGTGTACACCGACCCCGCCATCTTCGACGCCGAGATGGAAAAGATCTGGGAACGCACCTGGGTGTACTGCGGCCATGAATCGCAGGTGAAGGCGCCGGGTGACTACCATGCGCTGACCATCGGCCGCCAGCCCATGGTGATGGTGCGCCAGGCCGACCACAGCGTGCAGGTGCTGTACAACCGTTGCCCGCACCGCGGCGTGCAGCTGGTGGGCAACCAAAGCGGCAACACCGGCAGCGCCTTTGTGTGCAGCTACCACGCCTGGAGCTTTCACTTGGACGGCAGCGTGCGCGCCATTCCGCTGGCCAAGGGTTATGAGGGCACGCGCATGACGCGCGACAACCCCGACTGCAGCATGCGCCGCGCCGCGCGGGTGGACAGCTATCGCGGCTTTGTCTTCGCCAGCTTGCACGCCGACGTGCCGCCGCTGACCGAATTCCTGGGCGAAGCGCGCATCGCCTTCGACGACATGTGCGACCGTTCACCGGTGGGCGAGGTGGAGGTGGTGCCCATCTGCCACCGCGTCATCCAGCATTCGAACTGGAAGTTCTTCATGGAAAACCAGCTCGACGCGCTGCACCC
>JAYSXE010000303.1:0-12811 GCA_043717565.1 Burkholderiales bacterium
GCCCTTGGCCAGGCTGCCGCTGGGGGCCATTTCCTTCGCCGGCAGCAGGCCTGGGAAGCCCCCGTCAGGGTTTGCGCCAATTCTCAGTTGCCTTGCGTGCATTAATGTATGCGTTAATGAACACGCTAAAGCATGCAGCGACTGACTCACTGGACAACCTGGGTTGGCTGGGTCATGGCCTGCATCGCCCGGAGTGTGTGCTAACAACGGCCGCGGGGCATGTGTATACAGCCGACTGGCGCGGCGGTATGGTCCATCTGCAGCCCACTGGTGAGCAGGCGCTGTACACCGGGCGGCTGCCCGGCGGTGGCGAACTGCGCCCCAACGGCATCGCACTGCTGGCCGATGGCAGCTTCCTGCTGGCCGACCTGGGCACTGAAGACGGTGGCGTCTACCGGCTGTGGCGTGACGGCCGGGTGGAACCATGGCTGCTGGACGTGCAAGGCCAGCCACTGCCGCCCACCAACTTCGTGCTGCCCGACGGCCACGGCCGCACCTGGGTGACGGTCAGCACGCGCAGGCGCCCTCGGTCACTGGGCTACCGGCGTGACGGTGGCGACGGTTTCATCGTCTGCGTGCAGGCCGATGGCTGTGCCCGCGTGGTGGCCGACGGCCTGGGCTACACCAACGAAGTGGCGGTGCACCCCAGCGGCGCCTGGCTGTACGTCAATGAAACCTTTGCGCGGCGCCTGTCGCGTTTTGCGGTGAGCGAAGCGAATGGGCAGGTCACGCTGGGCGCCAAGGAAGTGGTGTGCCAATTCGGCGCCGGCACCTTCCCGGACGGTCTGGCCTTTGATGAAGCCGGTGGCGCCTGGGTGGTCAGCATCGTCAGCAACCGCCTCATCCGCGTGGCGCCCGACGGCACGCAGACTCTGTGGCTGCAAGATGGCGACGCCGAACACCTGGCCTGGGTTGAGGCCGCCTATCAAACCGCCACGATGGACAGGCCGCACCTGGACCAGGTGAAAAGCCGCGTGCTGCGCAACATCTCCAGCATCGCATTCACCGGCGCCGACCGCCGCACCGCCGTGCTGGGCTGCCTGCTGGGTGACCGGCTGGCCACCTGGCAGTTGCCGGCCGAACTGCCGGCCGGCGCAGCGGCAGCCCATGGGGCGTTTGCATGACCGCCCAGAGCCAGCCCAATGCCTCGCTGGTGGACGCCGCGCACGAACAGATCCGCCGCCGCATCCTGGACAACGTGTGGCCGCCCGGCCACCGTGCGCTGGAGCAGGAAGTGGCGCTGGCACTGGGCATGAGCCGCACGCCGGTGCGTGAGGCGCTGGTGCGCCTGCAGGCCGAGGGCCTGGTGGAAGTGGTGCCGCGCCACGGCATGCGCGTGCTGCCCGTGTCGCCCAACGACATGCGCGAGATCTACCAGGTGCTGACCGCCTTGGAATGCGCTGCCGCCGAACTGCTGGCCCAGCGCCGGCCCAGCGCTGAAGACCTGCAACCGCTGGTGGACGCCACGCAGGCCATGGACCGTGCGCTGGCCGCCGACGACCTGGACGCCTGGGCCAAGGCCGATGAATCGTTCCACGCGCTGCTGCTGGAACTGGCCGGCAACCGCCACTTGCAGGCCACCGTGATGAACCACTGGGACCGCGCCCACCGCGCCCGCATGTTCACGCTGCGCCTGCGGCCCAAGCCCGTGAATTCCACGCGCGACCACATGCACATGGTGGACCTGTTGCTGGCTGGTGACGCAGAAGGCGTGGCCCAGGTCATCCGCACCCACCGCCAGCGCGCCGGCCAGGAACTGTTGGCCATCTTCGAACGCTACAAGCTGGCGCAGATGTGACGGCAGCCCGCCGAGCACGCAGCACCAGTCCATCAGAACCGCCCACCTGAACCAGCCGAGCCCATGAGCAAACCTGCTTACCAGATCGCCGTATTGCCCGGGGACGGCATCGGCCGCGAAGTCACCGCCGCCGGGCTGGCCCTGCTGCAGGCGCTGCAGCCCAAGCTGGGCCGGCGCTTTGACTGCACCGAACACCCGGCCGGTGCGCAGCACTACCTGGACAGCGGTGTGGCGCTGCCCGACACCACGCTGGCGGCGTGCCGCAGCGCCGACGCCATCCTCTTCGGTGCGATGGGCCTGCCGCACGTGCGCGGCGCTGACGGCACCGAGATCATTCCGCAGCTGGACATCCGCTTTGCGCTGGACCTGTATGCCGGTGTGCGCCCCATCCGCACCTGGCCCGGCCTGCCGACGCCGCTGTCAGACCCGCGCGCGGCACAGATCGACCTGGTGCTGGTGCGTGAAAGCACCGAAGGCCTGTTCTATGCCCGCGGCCGCGGCCACATCGAAGGCGAGGGCGTTGACGCCTGCGCCTTCGACACCATGAAGATCACCCAGCGCGGCACGGCGCGCGTGTGCAACTTCGCTTTTGAACTGGCGCGCCAGCGCAAGGCCCAGGGCAAGCGCGGGCACGTGACCAATGTCGACAAGGCCAACGTCTTTGTATCGATGGCTTTCTGGCGCAAGGTGTTCCAGGAACGCGCTGCGCTCTACCCGGACATCGGTACTGACCATGCCTACGTCGACGCCATGGCGCTGAATCTGGTGATGCGCCCCTGGGCCTATGACGTGCTGGTGACGGAAAACATGTTTGGCGACATCATTTCCGACCTCATCGCCGCGCTGGTGGGCGGCATGGGCATGGCGCCTTCGGCCGATATCGGCGACCAGCATGCACTGTTCCAGCCGGCACACGGCACGGCGCCCGACATCGCCGGGCAGGGCATCGCCAACCCCAGCGCCATGCTGCTGTCGGTGGCCATGATGCTGGACTGGCTGGCCGTGCGCCACGGCGACAGCGTGCTGGCCGACGGCGCGCGCGCCGTTGAAGCCGCGCTGCAGGCCGCCTTTGCCAGCGGCGCCGTGCGCCCACGCGACTTTGGCGGCACCAGCAGCATGGTCGACATCCTGGCCGCGGTGGTGGAGCGCCTGTGACCGCTGCCCGTGTCGCCGTTGTGGGTGCCGGCTACTTCGCCAGCTTTCACCTGGAAGGCTGGCGCGACTGCGGTGCCGACGTGGTGGCCCTGTGCGACCTGGATCAAACCCGGTTGCAGCCGATGGCCGACCGCTTTGCCGTGCCCAAAACCTACACCGACGCGCTGCAGATGATGCAGGCCGAACGCCCGACCTTGGTGGACGTGGTGCTGCCGCCGCAGGCCCAGGCGCCGGTGGTGCAGGCGGCGTTGGCGCTGGGCCTGCCGGTGATCTGCCAGAAGCCTTTTGGCACCGACCTGGCGCAGGCGCGCGCAATGGCGGCTGCTGCCGCCGCGCAGGCTGTGCCGCTGGTGGTGCATGAAAACTTCCGCTTCACACCCTGGTTCCGTGAATGCCGCCGGCTGGTGGACGCTGGGCACCTGGGCCGCCTGCACAGCATCAGCTTTCGCTTGCGGCCTGGTGACGGCCAGGGCCCACGCGCCTACCTGGACCGCCAGCCCTACTTCCAGACCATGCCGCAGCTGCTGGTGCGCGAAACCGCGGTGCACTTCATCGACACCTTCCGCTACCTGATGGGCGAAGTGCGTGCCGTCACAGCCCGCCTGCGCAGGCTGAACCCGGTGATTGCCGGCGAAGACGCAGGCCTCATCGTGTTCGAGTTTGACGACGACCGCAGTGGCCTGTTTGACGGCAACCGCCTGAACGACCATGTGGCCAGCAACCCCCGGCTGACCATGGGCGAGATGTGGCTGGAAGGTGCGGCCGGTGTGCTGCGGCTGGACGGGCAGGCGCGCCTGTGGTTCAAGCCCCATGGTGGGCCCGAAGAAGAACATCGGTACGAGCGCGGTGCCACCGGCATTGCCGGCAGGGCCTTTGGTGGCGCCTGCACGGCGCTGCAAGCCCACGTGCTGCAGCACCTGCAGCGTGGCACGGCGCTGGAAAACAGCGCCGCCGATTACCTGCAAAACCTGGTGGTGCAAGCCGCCGTGTACCGGTCTCATGCCACGGGCTGCCGTGTGGTGATGACCGACTTCGACCCCCAACAAGTTTGACCCCCAAGGAGACCACCATGTTCAAATTTTCCTGCGCACCGCGGCTGTACTCGCCCCCCTCGCTCTGTGCCTGCCCGCCACTGCACAGACCACGCTGAAATTCAGCCACACCGACCAGCAGGCCGGCGCGCGCCAGGCCGCGGCGGCGCTCTTTTCCAAGAAGGTGGAAGAGCTGACCCAGGGCCGCTACAAGGTGCAGGTGTTCTGCTGCAGCCAGCTGGGCAACGACCCGAAGAACATCGAACAGCTGGCGCTGGGCGGCATCGACTTCACGGTCTCGGGCACCGGCAGCTACGCGCCGCACGTGCCCACGCTGAACCTGACGGCGCTGCCCTACCTGGTGGAAAGCTATGCCCAGGGCTGGAAGCTGTATGACGAAAGCCCGTGGCTGAAGGAACAGTTCGCCAAGGCGCCGGCCAAGGGCTTTCGCTTCCTGGCCACCTGGGAAGCCGGCTTTCGCAGCATGACGACGAAGGACCCGCTGAATTCGCCCGACGACGCCAAGGGCAAGAAGCTGCGCACATTCCCCAACGAGATGATGCGCTGGACGCTGGAAGCCATGGGTTTCAACATCCAGATCATGCCGCTGCCCGAGGTCTACATGGCCATTCAGCAGGGCGCCGTCAGCGGGCAGGAAAACCCCATCGACACCATCTTTTCCAACAAGTTCTACGAGGTCGCGCCCAACGTCACGCTGACCAACCACGTGTACAGCCCCATCCCGCTGACCGTGGCCGAAAAGACCTGGCAGAAATTCAGCCCGGCCGACCAGAAGGCCGTGCTCGAGGCCGCGCAGATCGCCGCCAAGTTCAGCCGCAACATGATCGCCGGCAACGACGACAACCAGCTGAAGGAAATGACGGCCAAGGGCGCGAAGATCAACGCCAAGCCCAACGTCGCGGCCTTCCGCGCCGCGGTGCAGCCGGTGTACGGCAAGGCGCGCGAGAAGTATGGCGCCGATGTGGACGTCTTCCTCAAGGAAGCCGAAGCCATCCGCAAGTCCACCAAGTAAGCCGGCCACCACCAGGCGGCGCCCATGACCACTTCTGCACACACCGGCCCCTTGCTCGCCCCTGTGGCGCCGGCCCCCGCGCTGCTGCGCTGGCTGGGGCGCGTGGTGGACTGGGCCGTCATCGTCATCGGCGCGGTGATGGTGGGGCTGGTGTTCCTCAACGTCAGCCTTCACGTGGTGGGCCGCGACCTGGCCTGGGTCACCGAGCTGGGTGAACTGCTGATGGTGTGGGTGACCTTCCTGGGCGGCGTGTGCGCGGCGCAGCGCGGTGCGCACATGACCATCACCGAATTCATCGACAAGCTGCAACCCCACCAGCGGCGCTGGGCCGACGCTGTGGTGCAAGGGGCGTGCCTGTTCATGCTGCTGGTGCTGGTGCGTTATGGCTGGTCGCTGGTGATGTCGAACTGGGACAACCAGCTCACGGTGCTGGAATGGCCCATGGCCGTGCAGTACATGGGCATGGCAGTGGGCTGCACGCTGATGGCGGTGTTCGTGGCTTATGACGTGTGGCAGGTGCTGCGCGGCGTGCCGCGCGAGCAGCGCTACCCCAGCACCGACTAGGTTCGAGACAACACCATGCTGGCACTCACCCTCTTTGGCGTGTTTTTTATCGTGGCACTGGCCGGTGTGCCGCTGCTGTTTGCGCTGCTCATCACCACCGTGGGCATCATCTGGGCGCAGGGCATGACGCACCCGCTGGAGACGATCTTTCTCAGCTTCATCGGCGGGGTGGAGCCCTTCATCCTGCTGGCCGTGCCGCTGTTCATCTTTGCCGGTGAACTGCTGGCGCAGGGCGGCGTGGGCAAGCGCATCGTCGAATTTGCGCGCGTGCTGTTTGGCTGGCTGCCCGGTGGGTTGGGCGTGGTCACCGTCATCAGCTGCACGCTGTTTGGTGGTGTCTCGGGTTCGGCCATTGCCGACACCGCGGCCATCGGCTCGCTGGTCATCCCGGCCATGGTGGCGCGCGGTTATTCACGCGGTTTCGCCGCTGCGCTGCTGGCGGTGGCCGGCACGATTGCGCTGTTGATGCCGCTGTCGATTCCTTTCCTGATTTACGCCTTCATCTCGGGCGTGTCGATGCGCACGCTGTCGATGGCCGGCCTCATCCCGGCGCTGCTGTCGGCGCTGGCGCTGATCGTGGTGTGCATGTGGCACGGCAGGCGCACCGGTTGCGACAACGGCGAAGGCCGCAGCACGGGCAAGCAGATCTGGGCGGCCACACGCGCGGCGGGGCCGGCGCTGCTGATGCCGGTCATCATCATCGGCGGCATCTGGAGCGGCTTCTTCACGCCCAGTGAATCGGCTGCGGTGGCGGTGGTCTACGGGCTGGTGGTGTCGCTGTACTACTACGGCGACCTGACCTGGCGCCACATTCCACAGCTGCTGCTGAACGCCTTCATCACCAGCGCCACGGTGATGCTGGTCATCGGCGCCACCGGTGCCATGGCCTGGCTGATCACGGTGGAACAGGTGGCGCAGCAGATGGCCGACTGGATTCAGCTGGTGGCCAAGGAACCCTGGATGTTCCTGCTCATGTTCAACATCTGCCTCCTGCTGCTGGGCATCTTCATCGAACCGCTGCCGGCCATGTTGCTGAGTGCGCCGCTGTTCCTGCCGCTGGCCAAGCACTTCAACCTGGACATGGTGCACGTGGGCGTGTTGATGACGGCCAACCTGGCCATTGCGCTGTACACACCGCCGGTGGGTGGCACGCTGTTCGTGGCGGCCAAACTGGCCAAGGTGGGCATTGGCGAGATCACGCGTTACCTGTGGCCTTTGATGGCCGCCACCTTCACCGTGGTGTTGCTGGTGACCTACCTGCCAGAGCTGTCGCTGTGGCTGCCGCGGCTGATCGCATCGTTGTAAAAGGGGCTGTTGTGGAAGTGTTGGTGGTTGAATTCGATGTTCATGCCGAGCATGTGCAGGCCTTTGCACAGGCCATCACCGCCAACGCCAGCGCGTCGTTGGCCAACGAAAGCGGCTGCCGGCAGTTTGACGTCTGCCGCGACCCGCTGCGGCCGGGCATCTTTTTTCTCTACGAGCTGTACGACGACGAAGCTGCGGTGCAGGCCCATTTGCAGAGCCCGCACTTCCTGGCCATGAACAGCGCCACCGCGTCCTGGGTGGCCGGCAAGAAGGTGCTGCGCTTGCGCCGAACCCACCCCTGACGGGGCCGCCCGGCTAGCGCGGCAGGATGCGCGAAGCCAGTGGCTTGGGCGCGTAGGCGGGCACGAACTTGCAGTCTGCAGGCTGTGCGGCCTGGCGCTGGCGGCAGCGGTCGGCGATGCCTGCTGGTGTGGGCTTCTGGCCCTTTTCAACCCAGTTCAGCAGCGTCTCGAACAGCGGCGGGTAGTGCGCGTCGCCCCAGTAGCTGTGGTCGCTGGAATCGACAAAGGCCTGCACCAGTTGGTCGCCCCGGCCGGCAGCCACCATGCGCTGGCGCAGCGTGTCCTGCCCTTCGACAAACACGGTGGCGTCACCAATGCCATGCGCGCTGATCACCGGCACGGCAATGCGGCCGCTGTGGTCGACGTCGGCCGCAAAGCGTGCCGCGGCCGCACGGTCGGCCTTGAAGCGCGTCACGGCGGCGTTCAGCGCCGCGTCGTCGGCCGAACCCACGTAGCGCACGCTTTCGTTGTTGAAGGGGCTGGCGCCGCCGTTCTTCATGACCACGTCGCGCAGCGTGAAGGTGCCCCAGTTCAGGTGCGAGACCACCGAGCTCTCGGGAATCTTCAGCACGTCCACCAGCGTCTTCAGCTTCTGCGCCTGCACGGCCGTGCGCTGCGCGGCGGGCTTTGCCGTGCCCAGGCATTCATCGGCCCGCCGTGTCAGTTCAGCGTTGTTCATGGTGCTGTCAGCCGGCAGGCCGATGGACAGCGGGTACTGCGGCTCGTCGGCGCGCGGGTGGTTGCTGCACAGGTGCTGGTACAGCGCGCGCAGGTCCAGGCGGAAGTCGTAGGTGGCCGGGCCGGCCACCACGCCGCTGGTCAACAACACGCCTTCCCAGGACTTCGGGTACATCTCGGCAGCGCGGGTGGCCACCATGGCGCCCCACGACTGGCCGTGCAGCAGCGTGCGCCGCGGCCTGGCCACGTGGTCGACGAAGATGCGGCGCACGCGCTCGGTGTCTTCAGCCGCGGTGGTGACGGCAAAGCCGCCCTGGCGGAACACCGACCCGGCCCAGGCGTGGCCTTCGCGCACGGTGATGGCCCAGCGCTTGATGTCTTCGTCGGCGCGCGTGGCCTGCGGTGTGCCGAGCGAGGGGCCCCCGTGGGCGTGCACCACCAGCACACCGGTCCACTGCGCTGGCATCACGATCAGGTAGTGCGACGAGGCCGAGTCCTGGCCGCGCAGGCAGCGTGCGCCATCGGGCACGCCTGACGGGCAGGCCTGGGCTTGCGGGGGCTTCTCCGGCGGTTGTGCGGGCGGTTGTGCGGGCGGGCTGGCGCAGCCGGCCAGCACCAGCACGGCAGACCCCAGCAAGGCGCTGCAGGCGCGAAGGAAACGGGTGTTTTTCATGGAAGTGCCTTGGAAAGAAAGACGATTTTGACGGCGTGTGCTGGCGCTTGCCCGCCGCCTCAGGGTGACGGGTTGACCAGCGCCGTGGCCGGCGGCGGCCGCATCACGCGCCACAGCAGGCCGGCCTCTGGGGCCAGCAGCCGGTTGGCGGCGAAGCTGTTCTGCGAATCGGGTTCCAGCGCCGCGCTCACCAGCGCGGCCAGCGGCTGGTTCATGCTCACATAAAAACCGCCCGGTGGCGGCACCAGCTGGCGGGCCTGCGTTTGCACCCGCATCACGCGGATGTTGTCCTGGTTGTCGGCGATGGCGCCGCGTGCGTCCTGGCGCTGGCCGCTGGCTTCGGTTTCGATCACGTAGTCCTCCACGTCCCACGGCGGCTGGGGCCGTGTGCTGTCCAGCGCCAGCACCTCCACGCCCAGCGAGCGCAGCCGCTGCGCCGCCGCTTGCTGGCTTGCACCCAGCAGGTAGCCACAGGGTCGCGGCCGCTCGCGTTCTGTTTCCAGTTGGTGGGCCGAGCGCCACAGCACGTCCACGTCGCGCGGCTCGCCGGTGCGCGCGTCCAGAAAGTTCAGCGTGCGCCGCTGCGGGGTCTGGCGCACGGTCACCGCCATGCTGCCGTTGCAGGCCAGTGCGCTAGCCGCTGCGCCGGCTTCGCGCAGCGACTGCACCAGCGCCGGGCCGTCCTGGGCCGCTGCCTCGATGACAGCCAGCGAAGCCAGCAGATGCGACTGCACGCGCCGCCCGTAGTGCGCGCGGCCCAGGCCCACGCCGCGGGTTTCCAGCAGCAGGCTGACGGCGTTGCGCAGGCCACCCACGTTGCGGCCGGTGTCCACGTTGACGCCGCCCATCGCCACCGCCAGGTCCTTCGCGTCGGATGATGTGGTGTGGTAGTCGGTCGCCCGGTGGCCGGCCGTTTCCAGCGCGTTGCGCGCCGCAGCCAGGTAGCGGCCCTGCGCGGCCTGCACACCGGGGCTCAGGTTGCCCACGGTGGCGGCCTGCAGCAGCGCGTCGGCGCGCATCACCCCGCCAAACTTGCTGACCCAACGGCCGGCCACGGTGAATTCGTGAAGGTCCAGCATCACCTGCGGCGCATAACGGCGCACGGCGGCCGTGATGGCTTGCACTTCGGGGGTGCGCACCAGCAGGTGGTCGCGGTTGACGTCGATGCCGTTGGCCGATTCGCGCGCAAAACGCTCGGCCGCGTCGGGGTTGGCGCGCGGCATGATCAGCACGTTCACGCGGTCTAGCAGCGCAGCGCGGTCAGTGGCCAGGCTCTGAGCCAGCACCAGCGCGGCCTCGCCGCCAGCGGGCTCGTTGCCGTGCTGTTGGGCCAGCAGCAGCACCGTGGGCAGCCGGGCGTCGAAGCCGCGCGGCCCCGTCAGCACCGCCAGCGCCATGGCCCGCCCCTGCTGCGACCGGCCGACGGTTTCGATGGTGACGCGGTCCGAGCGCCGCGCCAGGTCGTCCAAAAAGGCAAACACCTCGGCGTGGCTGGTGAAGTCCTGGCGGCCGGGTGCGAAAGCCGGGCTGACGAATGCCGGCGAAGGGTCGGGAAACTGGCGCGCCACGGCCTCGGGTTCGACCGTGACCCGGGCCGGGTCGAACTGGGCCTGTGCCAGGCCCGCCGTTGCCAATGCCAGTGCCAGGCCGGCGCGCAACCAGGTCTGCAGCCAGGGCCGACGTCCGCGGTGCGGCGTGTGATTCGGGGTGGGAAGCTGCCGGCGTGTCATGGTGCGGTTGGTCATGATGAAGCATGGCACGGGCCAGCCCAAGCCGGGATCAACCCGGGCCGGCACCGCAGGGGTACCGCTGCTTAGAAGTTGTGGCGGACACCGGCGCCGATGGCGCGCACACGCACGTTGCTGCGGCTGGAATCGATGCCGTCGTTGTCGTAGAAGGCCTGCAGGTCGGTGCGCTTGGACAGGAAGTACTGGTAGCTGAACTGCGTGCGCCGGCGGTCACCGGTCAGCGATGACTGCACGTCGCGTTCCATCCAGTTGAACACCAGTTTGTGCTGGCCTTGGGTGTAGGCGCTGCCCAACACGGAGTACTGCACGTCACGCCGCCGGGTGGACGTGTTCTTGTAGCGGTCCACGCCGCCCAGTGCGTACAGTTCCAGCCCTGGCAGCACTTCGTAGTTCGCGCCGGCCTGCCACTTGTCGTCGAATTCGTTGTTGGCCAGGCCGCCGCGGCGCGTGTCCTTGGCGTAGCCGACGGCGGCTTTCAGCTTGCCGGTCCTGTAGTTCAGGCCCAGGTCCCAGGAACGCGCTGCGTCTTCCACTTCGGCAGCCGTGCCGGCGCCACGCAGGTAGAAGCGGGCCATCACGTTGGCGCCCGCCCAGGTGGGGCTGAGGTAGCCGATGCTGTTGGACGTGCGGTTGCGCGCGTTCTGCATCGACGTGCTGGTGGCGGTGGCGCCGGCGTCATTCGGCGCAAAACTGGTCAGCGCGATGATCTGCGAATACAGCGGTGAACCCGTGGGGTTGGCCGAGTCCAGCCGGCCCAGCGCCACCGCGCCCCAGCTGCCGCGCAGCGCCACATAGCTGTTGCGGTAGACGGGGTCGGTCAGCGTGCCGGTGTCGGCGCTCAAACCCATCTCCAGCCCGAACGAGGCCTGCAGCCCGCCGCCCAGGTCTTCAACACCGCGAAAGCCCAGCCGCGAGGCGTTGTCGCGCAGTTCCTTTACCTTCACGCCGCCAGTGTCGATCTGGTTGGCCGTGAGTGCCAGCCGGCCGTAGACGGTGACGTTCTGTGCCGACGCGGCAGCGCTGGCCAGGGCCAACACGGCGAGAGCGGTCAGGGCCCGGGATGAAGGAGTGTGCATGGTGGTTGTTCCGTTGTTGAGTGAGGGGCACAGCGGCGCTGTGGAGGGGGCAAGTGACTGGGGCGCGGTTTGGGCTGGGCTTGCCCTGCGGCCGTTGTGGACGATCTCACGGCTGTTCCTGGCCCGCGCGCGGCGGCTGCTGCGCTTGCGCCGCCTGGCCGGGCCATTGCCCGTCAGGCGCGCCGGGTGGAATGGGTTTGTGGTCGCGCAGAGACTGCTCGAAAGCCATCACCATGCGCCGCATCGGGCCGCGCACCCAACCGTCTTCCATCGCCGCGTCGGTTTCTTCTTTCGGGTCGCGCTTGAGGTTGAAGAGCGCAGGCGTTTCCAGGTGAATCGGGCCCTGGTTGGGCTCGTCCTCGTAGATGAAGTGCAACTTCCAGTGGCGCCACTTCGCAGCCCGCAGTTCACTCTTGATGTAGAAGAGAAAGCCTTCACGGGCAGAACGCGCTGCGGCGCCCGTCCACCAGCCCAACTGGTTGATGCCATCGACGGGCCTGTCATCGGGCACGGCGCCGCCGCCGGCGGCAGCCAAGGTCGCGTAAAGGTCCGTGACGTGAATGATGTCGTCGCTGGCCTGGCCACTTTGCACCTGGCCCGGCCAGCGCACGATCAACGGCACGCGCAGGCCGCCTTCCATCGCGGTGTGGTACGTGCCGGTCCACGGCCCGGCGGTGCCGCGCCAGGGCCGGCGGAACTCGGGGCCGTTGTCGCTGGCGAAGATGAACAGCGTGTCGTCGCCAATGCCCAGCTCATCAACAGCGTCCAGCAGCTGGCCCACGCGGTGGTCCATCTCCATCATCGAATCGGCAAACTCACCCACGCCGCTGCGGCCGGCAAAGTCGGGGTGCGGCAGCGTCGGGAAGTGCAGGTGCGTCAGCGGCACGTACAGGAAGACGGGCTGCTCGCCGCCCGCATGCTGGCGCATGAACTGGATGGAGCGCTCGGTCAGTTCGCTGTCGATCAGCCGGCGCTTGGGCAGGTCGTAGTCGGCCACGTTGCGGGCGGGCTGGCCGGCGAAACCTTCCATCACCTGCGGCACATCCACCACCGAGGGGTCGAAGCCCGGCGAGCTGGTGAACATGGTTTCGTTGCTGGTGCGCGGTATGCCGTACCACTCGTCGAAGCCGCGCTGGTGCGGGTAGCGGCCGTCTCGGTCGCCCAGGTGCCATTTGCCGAACATGCCGGTGGCGTAACCGGCCTCCTTCAAGACCTGCGGCAGGGTGCGTTCCCAGGGGTGGATGCCCTGCGGCAGCCCGGCCGGCACCGACTGCAGCGCGCCGGTGCGTATCGGGTGCCGCCCCGTCATCAGGGCCGAACGGGTGGGCACGCAGTCGCTCTCGACGTTGAAGTTCAGGCACTTCAGGCCCTGCCGGGCCAGCGCGTCGATGCGTGGCGTGGGGCGCCGCGCAGCGCACCGCCGCCATAGCAGCCGAGCTCGCCCCAGC
>JAYSXE010000304.1:0-12722 GCA_043717565.1 Burkholderiales bacterium
AGGTGCCGTGCGCGTTGAGGTACTGCACCTGATCGGCGTTGATGCCGGCGTTGCGCAATGCCGGTGTCAATGCCGATCAGATTCACTACCTGAACGCCCATGGCACCAGCACGCCGCTGGGCGACCTGAACGAGACCAACGCCATCAAGCTGGCGTTTGGAGACCATGCGCGGTCGCTGGTGGTCAATTCCACCAAGTCGATGACCGGCCACCTGCTGGGCGGCGCGGGCGGCATTGAATCGGTCTTCACGGTGCTGGCACTGCACCACCAAGTCTCGCCGCCCACGATCAACATCTTCAACCAGGACCCGGAGTGCGACCTCGACTACTGCGCCAATGTCGCGCGCGAGATGAAGATCGACTACGCGGTGAAGAACAACTTCGGCTTCGGCGGCACCAACGGCACGTTGGTTTTCAAGCGCTGCTGACGGCCCTATACCGACGCAAGGGGCCGTGCGCCAGGCGCCCGCTGTAACCGTCGGCTGCAGCGGTGGCCCGTTCTGGCAGGGCCTGCTGTGTCTGCTGCCGGCACTGGCGGCGACAGCGGTGGTCTATTGGGCGGGTTCGCGTGCAGACTTGATGACAGGTGGGGTGCTTCCGCTGGCGCTGCTGGCGGGCGCCTTGGCGGCGCTGGTGGCGCGGCGGACACTGCCGCCGCGCAAGCGCTTCGGTTGGGATGGTGCGCAGTGGACGTGCGATGGCCAACCCGTGCGGCCGCAGGTGCTGATCGACACCGGTGTTTGGCTGCTGATCCGCTTGCGGCCGTTGGGCGCCACCGAAGTTGCAGCGTCGGCAGCCGCCCACGAATCCAGCAAACGAGCCTGGTTGGCGGTCTCCGTGGGCGACGCCGGAAGCGCATGGCACGCCCTGCGTGCTGCGTTATATTGCCGCCCACCCGAACCCCAGCCCAGCGGCAACGCGCGCCAGCCCCCCTGAATGCAAGACGCTGACGCAGATGCCTTGCTGGTCGAACGGGTCAAGGAGGGCGACAAGCGCGCTTTCGAGATGCTGGTGGTCAAGTACCAGCGGCGGGTGATCAGGCTCATTTCCCGCATGGTCCGCGACGACGAATTGGTCCAGGACATTGCGCAGGAAACCTTCATCAGGGTCTACCGTGCGTTGCCCAACTTCCGCGGCGAAAGTGCCTTCTACACCTGGATGTACCGCATCGCGGTCAACACGGCGCGCAAGGCGCTGCTGGATTTGAAGCGCGATCCGCTGGCATTGGCGTCGAACCCTGCACCGGATGCGGAAAATGACGAAACTTCTGGCTCGCAAACAGAACCAAGCACGGGTGAGACGCCCGAAGCGCTGCTGGCAAGCAAGGAAATCGCAACGGCAGTGAACGCCGCGGTGGCCGCGCTGTCAGAAGACTTGCGACAGGCCATCACCCTGCGCGAAATCGAGGGCTTGAGCTATGAAGAGATCGCCGAACTGATGAACTGTCCCATCGGAACCATTCGTTCCCGCATCTTTCGCGCCCGTGACGCCATTGCGGCACGGCTGCGTCCGTTGCTGGACACCCGTGATGGCAAGCGCTGGTAATTCCGGGCTGACTACTCCACCCTGCCCCCAAACGATCGCCGTCGCCCAACCACTGCCTGCAGACCCATGAACACACCATCTGAGGCACCGAAGTCCAGTCCGGATGAGACCGCCAGCCGCATGCGCCTGTCAGCACTGGCCGACGGTGAGGTGGGCCGTGGACTGGGCGACGAGGCCGGGAAGCAGGGCGATGCGCTCGACCAAGCACTGTCGTCATGGCGCACCGACCCCAGTGCCCGCGAGGCTTGGCACAGTTATCAATTGATCGGCGACGTGCTTCGTTCCGAAGACCTGGCCCGCGCGGCCGATGAAGACCTGGCGTTCTTGTCGCGGTTTCGCGAGCGACTGGACGCCGAGCCCGTGCACACGGCCGTTGTTGAGCCCGCGGCTCGGGTGGCGCCTGTGGTGACACAGCCTGCCAGTGCCTCGCCGGCGCGGTGGGCAGGCCGCCGCAGCGTCGGTGTGGCGATGGCTGCCAGCGTGGCCGTGGCTGCCGTGGCACTGCTGCTCACCCGGGCGGGGGTGCCGGGCTCGTCTGCCGAAGACGCCGCCGCTACGGTAGCGGGAACGGCTTTGAACGCGGCAGACCCGATGCCCCCGATTCAAGCCCCGTTGGCTGTGAACAGCGCCGGCGTGCTGCGCGACCCTCGGCTCGACGAGTTCTTGCGCCTGCACCAGATGGCGCGCGGTGGCTTGACCCTGACAGCCCCCGGGGGCACGCTGCAGCGTGCTGACCTTCAGATGCCGGTTGGCGCCAACCGGTGACTGCTGCCGTCTGCCTCAAGGCCGTGTCGAGGCGGCTCCGCCGGCGGTCGGCAGGTGTCGCGGGTTGGGCCGTGGCGTTGGCGTCGGCGCTGTCCCTGGGCCTATTGCATGGCGCCGCGCACGCCGCTGACAACCCGGCAGGGCCGCAGCGTGGCAAAGCGCCTGTTGCGGCGGCGCCCACCACCGGGGTTGCGGAGGCTGACGCCCGCACCGTCTTCCTGCGCATGCAGGCGGCGGCGGCCAGGTCCAACTTCCAGGGTCACTTGGTGGTCAGCTCGGGCGGTGCCGTCAGCAGTTCGCGCGTCACGCACTACGCGCTGGACGGGCAGGTCTACGAGATGCTGGAAGCGATGGACGGCCGCGCGCACCGCGTGGTGCGGCACAACGACACCGTGCACATGCTGTGGCCGCAGACGCAGGTGGCGGTGGTCGAGAAACGCGAGACCTTGGGCGCTTGGTCCACCACGCCACAAGCGGTGGACGCCTTCGCGCTGGAGAACTACCTGCCGCGCCGCGAAACGGTGGCGCGTGTGGCGGGGCGCGATGCGGTGGTGCTGTGGATGCAGCCCCGCGACGGCCTGCGTTATGCCCAGCGCTTCTGGGCCGATCGAGAGACCGGGCTGATGCTGCGCGCTGACGTGATGGCCCCGGCGCCGCCAGGACAAGCGGCACCAGGCTCAGAAACGCCACCACCCGCACAGCAACCAGCGGGCGCGCAGCAGGTGCTGGAGTCCACTGCGTTCTCAGCGGTTGAACTGGGGCTGCAGCCGAAGCCCCAGAGCCTGTTGCAGGCCATGCAGCCGCCTGCGGGCTACCGCGTGGTCAGACCTCAGCAGCAAGTCACCACGCTGGAAGCCCAGGGCTGGGCTTTGATGCGGCCGGTGTCGGGCTTCCGCCTTGCGGGCAGCGTGCTGCGGGGCATGGAAAACGCTGGCAAGCGCGACCCGGTGCTGCATTCGGTGTTCACTGACGGGCTGGTGTTGGTGTCGTTGTTTGTCGAGACCTTCGACGCCAAGCTGCACCGCAGCGAAGCCCACAACCAGCAAGGTGCCACTTCCAGCCTGTCGCTGCGCCGCGGTGAGCACTGGTTTACCGTCGTTGCGACGGTGCCCCTGCCGACCTTGAAACTGTTTGCGGCGGCCGTGGAAAAGCGCTCGCCTTGAATCGCGGTGGTCTTGCGCCAGCAAACCTCGCCCCCATCTATCGGGTGCGGGATTGCGGCTGAGGCGCCGGCCCGGGCGGGCGCTGTCAGGTTTTCCCCCAATCCACGACCATTGATGGCCGGCCTCTACCGGCTGCGCTGGAATTGCCGCCGCAAGCGTTTCTGAACTTCCACTTCCCCACCCCACCTTGTTATCGAGCCCGTGAGATGACCACACAACTGAAGCAATCGATACTCCGCTGGACCACTGGCCTTGCCTTCGGCGCGGCGGCCTTGCTGCCCTTGGCCGGCATGGCGCCGGTGCAGGCGCGGGCGCAAACGGTGGCCCTGCCCGATTTCACCGAGTTGGTGGAACGCGTGGGTCCTTCCGTGGTGAACATCCGCACCACCGAGCGCAGAACCGGCAGCGCGGCGGGTGGTGATGCGCAGCAGGGCATCGAAGACCTGTTCCGCCGCTTTGGCATTCCCATCCCGCGGCCCGGCCAGCCCCAAGACCCGCGCCGCGCGCCCCGCGAAAGCGACGAAGAACCGCAGCAGCGTGGTGTCGGCTCGGGTTTCATCCTCAGCGCCGATGGTTTCATCATGACCAATGCGCATGTGGTCGACGGTGCCGACGAAGTCATCGTCACGTTGACCGACAAGCGCGAATTCAAGGCCCGCATCATCGGTGCCGACAAGCGCACCGACGTGGCGGTGGTGAAGGTGGAAGCGACGGGCCTGCCCTTCGTGAAGATCGGCGACGTCAACCGCTTGAAGGTCGGTGAGTGGGTGATGGCCATCGGCTCACCCTTCGGCCTTGAGAACTCGGTCACCGCCGGCATCGTCAGCGCCAAGCAGCGCGACACGGGCGACTACCTGCCGTTCATCCAGACCGACGTGGCCATCAACCCCGGCAATTCCGGCGGCCCTCTCATCAATTTGCGTGGCGAGGTGGTGGGCATCAATTCCCAGATCTACAGCCGCTCGGGCGGCTTCATGGGCATCAGCTTCGCCATTCCCATTGACGAGGCATCGCGGGTGGCCGAGCAGTTGCGCGCCAGCGGGCGCGTCATCCGCGGCCGCATTGGCGTGACCATCGCACCGGTGACCAAGGAAGTGGCCGAATCCATCGACCTGGGCGCGCCGCGCGGTGCGCTGGTGCAAGGCGTTGAGAAGGACCAGGCCGCTGACAAGGCCGGCGTCGAAGCCGGCGACATCATCCTGCGCGTGGACGGCAAGGCCGTGGAGAAGTCGGCCGACCTGCCGCGCCTGATTGGCGGCATCAAGCCCGGCACACGCGCTGCGCTGCAGGTTTATCGTCGCGGCACCATCAAGGACCTGACCGTGGTGGTGGGCGAGGTGGATGCCGACAGGCCCGCGCGCCGCACGATGGGTGAGCCGGGTGCGGCGCCCACGCCACCGGCTGCCGTGAAGAGCGCCTTGGGGCTGGCCGTTTCTGACCTGACCGAAGCGCAGAAGAAAGAGCTGCGTGTGCGCGGTGGGGTGCGCGTGGACGCGGTGGAAGGTTCGGCGGCACGGGCCGGCCTGCGCGATGGCGACATCATCCTGGCGCTGAACAACGCCGACGTGGTGGACGCCAAGCAGTTCATGGCCGCGTCAGCCAAGCTGGACAAGAGCAAGGCCGCCACCTTGTTGGTGCGCCGCGGCGAGTGGGTGAACTACATCGTCATCAAGCCGGTGAAGTGATGGCGCTGGCGGGGCATGCCCTGCCAGCGCCCCGGCTGGTCGGCATCCGCACCTGAAACCCGTGCTTCCGGTGCCGCGGCTAGTCGACCAAAACACGGGGTCTTTTCATATGGTGGCAAGTTGCTGCCCGTGGTTTCAAATTCTGCCCACCCTTGCAGCCGCCTCAAAGTTAGTGGTCTATCACTTCAATTTCAGCGTTTCTTCGATTACTTCGACGCACGTTTAGAATGCAAGCCAGGGCGCATTTTTTACCCCTCAAGAAGGGATTGAGCTGCCCCGAACCTGTGGTGCCAAACTGACGAGTCAGGGCAAGCGAGGGTCAGTTAATAAACTGTGCATAACTTTCTCCTGTCTGATCTCTGCAACGGCCGGAAATCCAGCAATGGCGCGGGTTTCCGGCCGATGATTTTGGCTAGAATGAACGCCCAACAAGCAGTTGCCAAACGTTCTGTTGGAAGGCGCGTCACGCACTTGGACGCGCCTTTTTTTTGCCTGCGATCAGGCCCCGCGCCTGACCACTTCAACGCTGCGCAAAGTCAGCTTGGCAACGCGTCTGCCGCGCCTTCGCGGCCTCGCTCTCGACGCCTTATTCAGTTGACCGCATGAACCACATCCGCAACTTTTCCATCATTGCCCACATCGACCACGGCAAGAGCACGCTGGCCGACCGCATCATCCAACGCTGCGGCGGTCTGTCGGAACGCGAGATGGAAGCCCAGGTGCTCGACTCGATGGACATCGAGCGCGAGCGCGGCATCACCATCAAGGCGCAGACCGCAGCGTTGCAGTACACGGCGCGCGACGGCAAGGTCTACAACCTGAACCTGATCGACACGCCGGGCCATGTCGACTTCTCATATGAAGTGAGCCGCTCGCTGAGCGCCTGCGAAGGTGCGCTGCTGGTGGTGGACGCGTCGCAGGGCGTTGAAGCACAGACCGTGGCCAACTGCTACACCGCGCTGGACCTGGGCGTGGAAGTGGTGCCGGTGCTGAACAAGATGGACCTGCCCAACGCCGACCCCGAAAACGCCAAGAGCGAGATCGAGGACGTGATCGGCATCGACGCAGACAATGCCATTCCTTGTTCGGCCAAGACCGGCATGGGGCTGGACGACATCCTGGAAGCCGTCATCACACGCATGCCGGCACCACGGGGCGACCCCGAAGGCCCGCCGCGCGCGATGATCGTCGACAGCTGGTTCGACAACTACGTGGGCGTGGTGATGCTGGTGCGTGTGGTCGATGGCAGCCTTAGCAAGGGCGAGCGCATCCGCATGATGGCCACCAACACGGTGTACGGCATCGAGAGCATGGGCGTCTTCTCGCCCAAGAGCACGCCGCGCGACAGCCTGAAGGCGGGCGAGGTGGGCTTCATCATCTGCGGCATCAAGGAACTGCAGGCCGCCAAGGTGGGCGACACGCTGACGCTTGAAAAGAAGCTGCCCAACAACGCCGGCCCTGCCAAAGAGGCACTGCCCGGCTTCAAGGAAATCCAGCCGCAGGTGTTTGCCGGCCTGTACCCCACCGAAGCCAGCGAATACGACCAGCTGCGCGACGCGCTGGAAAAGCTGAAGCTGAACGACAGCAGCCTGCGCTACGAGCCCGAGGTGAGCCAGGCGCTGGGCTTTGGTTTTCGCTGCGGCTTTCTGGGCCTGCTGCACATGGAAATCGTGCAGGAACGGCTGGAGCGTGAATTCGACCAGGACCTGATCACCACCGCGCCCAGCGTGGTGTACGAGGTGGAACTGAACGACGGCACCGTGCTGATGGTGGAGAACCCCAGCAAGATGCCGGACCTGGGGCGCACCAAGGAAATTCGCGAGCCCATCGTCACCGTGCACCTGTACATGCCGCAGGAAAGCGTGGGTCCGGTGATGACGCTGGCCAACCAGAAACGGGGCCAGCAGATCAACATGGCCTACCACGGCCGCCAGGTGATGCTGACCTACGAGCTGCCGCTGGCCGAGATCGTGCTGGACTTCTTCGACAAGCTCAAGAGCGTGTCGCGCGGCTATGCGTCCATGGACTACGAGTTCAAGGAATACCGCGCTTCAGACGTCGTCAAGGTCGACCTGCTGATCAACGGCGACCGCGTGGACGCGCTGTCGATCATCGTGCACAAGCTGCAAAGCGTGTACCGCGGCCGTGCGGTGGCGGCCAAGATGCGCCAGCAGATACCGCGCCAGATGTACGACGTGGCCATCCAGGCTTCCATCGGTGCCAACATCATTGCTCGCGAAGACATCAAGGCCTTGCGCAAGAACGTGCTGGCAAAATGCTATGGCGGCGATGTCAGTCGCAAACGCAAGTTGCTGGAAAAGCAGAAGGCCGGCAAGAAACGCATGAAGCAGATCGGTTCCGTCGAGGTGCCGCAAGAAGCATTCCTGGCCATTCTGCAGGTCGAAGACTGAGAGACATCACGCAACCATGAGCACCCTCACCGCGGCCCTGTACGGCGCCCTCATCGTCTACCTGGGTGGCTGGTTCCTGGGCCATTGGACGGGCAACTTCTCAGCGCTGCTGTTCGTGCTGGCGATGGTGACCATGCTGTACTGGCTGGCCGAGCGCTTCAAGTTCAAGCCGGCGCGCGAGGCTGCAGCCGCCAACCTGGCGCAGCAAGACGCCGCGCGCAGGGCTGACCTGGCCAAGATGGGCATCGAAAAGGTTGACGGCGACGTGGCTGCCGCGCGCGAACAGCTGCTGATGCAGCCTTGGTGGCTGGACTGGACGGCGGGCCTGTTCCCGGTCATCCTGATCGTCTTCCTGCTGCGTTCTTTCCTGTTTGAACCCTTCAAGATCCCTTCAGGCTCGATGGTGCCCACGCTGATGGTGGGTGACTTGATTTTGGTGAACAAGTTCCACTACGGTGTGCGCCTGCCGGTCATCAACAAGAAGATCGTCGACAACCGTCCCGTGCAGCGCGGCGACGTGATGGTCTTCCGTTACCCCAGCGACACGCGGCTGGACTACATCAAGCGCGTGGTGGGCCTGCCGGGAGACGAGGTGTCGTACCTGAACCAGCGCCTCAGCATCAACGGGAAAGCAGTGGAAACCACGCCACAAGGCGAGCATTACGACGAAGACAGCCTGAGCTACGCACCGATGTTCGTCGAGAAGTTGGGTGAGAAGGACCACAAGATCCGCGTCGACTTGCGTCGGCTGGGCTACTACGGCCCCGACCCTAAACGTTTCCCCATGGCCGAGAACTGCCGCTATTCACCCGAGGGTGTGGTGTGCAAAGTTCCACAAGGCCACTACTTCATGATGGGCGACAACCGTGACAACTCGCAAGACTCACGGTTTTGGGGGTTTGTGCCCGACGAGAATATCGTCGGCAAGGCATTCTTTGTCTGGATGAACTTCGGCAACCTGGGGCGCATTGGCGCCTTCAACTAGCACGGCGGGGCAGATGAGACTGGAAACGGGTCGACACAAGCGATCGCTGCGCAGCCCGGCTCTGCGTTCGCAGCAGCGAGGGTTGACCATGTTCGGCCTGCTGTTCTGGGCCATGGTGATCGGCTTTGGCGCCTACATGCTGGTGCGCATACTGCCCACCGTCAACGAATACAGCACCATCCGCCGCACGGTGGATACGATCGCCAAGTCGCAACCCAGCACGGTGGGTGAGGCGCGCCAAGCCTTCGACAAGCAGAAGGACCTGGAATATTCGATCACGTCCATCGCTGGCAAGGACCTGATCATCACCAAGGAAAACGAGAAGGTCGTGATCTCGTTTGCCTATGACAACGCCGTTCCGGTCTACGGGCCGGTGTACATCCTCATCAAGTACTCGGGCAGCTCGCGCTAGCCACACGATGGGGGCCGTCTTCATTCGCGCCGTTTCTGCCGTTTGCTTCGTTCGCAGCCACGGCCCGGGAACTGGCGCAGTTGTTGGAGCAGCCGCTGATTCGACCCGCCGGTCCCGCCTGTGATGTCGTCTCTGGTCGAAGCCCTTCAGCAGCGCCTGGGGCACACCTTTCGTGACCCCGCCTTGCTGCAGCGTGCGCTGACGCACCGCAGTTTTGGCGCCGGGCACAACGAAAGGCTGGAATTTCTGGGTGACGCGGTGCTCAGCACCGCGATCTCGGCGCTGCTGTACGAACGCTTTGGTGGCAGCGACGAGGGCGACCTGACGCGTGTACGCGCCCACCTGGTGCGTGAAGACAGCCTGTACCGGGCCGCGTTGCAGCTGGGCCTGCCGAATGTGCTGCGCCTGTCCGAAGGCGAAGCACGCGGTGGTGGCGCGCAGCGGCCGTCGATCCTGGCCGACGCGCTGGAAGCCGTGATTGGCGCCACGTTCCTGGACAGCGGCTACGAAGCGTCTTTTTCCGTCGTGCGCCGCCTGTTCGGCGAAGTCATCCAGGCCACCGAAGCCGACAGCTGGAGCAAGGACGCCAAGACCGAGCTGCAGGAATGGCTGCAGGCACGCCGCATTGCCGTGCCCAGCTACCGCATCGCCGCCACGAGGGGCCAGGCGCATGCGCAGGTGTTCGAGGTGGAATGCGCCGTGCCGGCGCTCAGCGTCACCGAGCAGGGTGAAGGCCGGTCGCGCCGCATGGCCGAACAGGCCGCGGCCAAGCGTATGCTGCAGTTCCTGAAAAACAGGGACCAGCCGGGCGGGCCACTGTCCTCTTGAACACCGGTGGGCTTGAGCCACCGTGCCGGCGGCCAACCCAGGTTGGTGTTTCTGTTTTCCTTCACCCCTTTTTGCGCCTGCAAAGGCCTGCCGCTTTGAACGCTGACGACAACTCCGAACTGCCCGACCCCCCGGAGACGACCGATGATCCGCAACCACCGGGCGCGTCGCAGCGCTGCGGGCTGGTGGCCATCGTGGGCCGGCCCAACGTGGGGAAGAGCACGCTGCTCAATGCGCTGGTGGGCCAGAAGATCAGCATCACCAGCAAGAAGGCACAGACCACGCGCCACCGCATCACTGGCATCTTCACGCAGGGCGCAGCGCAGTTCGTCTTTGTCGACACGCCAGGTTTCCAGATGAAGCACATGTCGGGGCAGGGCGGGGCGCTGAACCGCACGCTGAACCGCACGGTGCTGTCGTCCATGGGCGACGTGGACGTGGTGCTGTTCCTGGTGGAAGCCGGCCGCTTTTCACCTGAAGACGCCAAGGTGATGGCGCTGTTGCCCGCCGACAAGCCGGCGCTGCTGGTGGCCAACAAACTGGACACCCTGAAGCGCCGCCAGGACGTGCTGCCCTGGCTGAAGAACATGCAGGGCCGCCACCCGTTTGCCGAATACGTGCCGATGTCGGCCACGCACGACGCCGACGTCAAGCGCCTGCTCGACATCGTGGCGCCCTACCTGCCCGAACAGCCCTGGCTGTACGAGGAAGACGCGCTCACCGACCGCAGCGAACGCTTCTTGGCCGGCGAGATGATCCGCGAGAAGCTGTTCCGCCTGACGGGCGATGAGCTGCCCTACAACTGCACTGTGGTCATCGACAAGTTCGAGGAAGAGGGCCAGCTGCGCCGCATCGCCGCCACCATCGTGGTGGAGCGCGATGCGCACAAGGGCATGGTCATCGGTGAGGGCGGTGAACGCCTGAAGCGCATCGGCAGCGAAAGCCGGCAGGAGCTGGAACGGCTGTGGGACGCCAAGGTGTTTCTGGAAATCTGGGTCAAGGTGCGCTCGGGCTGGGCCGACAACGAAGCGCACCTGCGCAGCTATGGCTACGAATGAGCAAGCGCCCCCGGCCGGCACACAGCAAGAGCCTGCTCCCACGCCACCGCCCGCACTGAAGCCCGGCGCGACCGCGCCAGCGCGTGCGCAGCCCGCGCCGCGCAGCCGGGCGGGTGCACGCACAGCGCCCCGGGCACGCCGCGCTGCGGTGGCGCACCCGCTGTCGGCCTTTGTGCTGCACCAGTACGACTGGAGCGAAAGCAGCCTGATCGTCGAGCTCTTCACGCGCGCCCAGGGTCGCGTGGTGGTGGTGGCCAAGGGCGCGAAGCGCCCCACGTCCAATTTCAGGCCCGTGCTGCTGCCGTTTCTGCCGCTGCAGGTGCAGCTGGGCAAGGCGCCCAAGGACGAGGCCTCTGACGTGGTGAACCTGCGCAGTGCCGAGTGGTGTGGGGGCGTGCCCCTGCTGCCCCCCCAGGCCTTGCTGACGGCCTATTACCTGAACGAGCTGCTGCTGAAGCTGCTGGCCCGCCAGGACCCGCACCCGGAGTTGTTTGACGCCTACACCGACACGCTGGTGGCGCTGGCGCTGGCCCAGGGCAGCGCCGAAGCGACGCCCGAGCCGCCGCAGGAAGGGGCCGTGCTGCGGGCCTTTGAGCTGGTGCTGCTGCGCGAACTGGGCGTGCTGCCCGAGTTGGGCGAGGTGACCCTGACGGCACAGCCGCTGCAGCCCGAGCGCCGCTATTCGCTGCACGCCGACAACGGCCTGGTGGCCGACGACAGCGCCGGCGCGCCGGGCTCGGCCTGGCTGGCGGTGGAACCGGCCTTGGCTGCTGGCACCATGGCCAACCTGCGGCACAGCTGTGCACCGGCTGCGGCTGCCCTGCGCGGGCCGCTGCGGGCCTTGCTTCACTATCATCTGGGCCAACGGCCGCTGCGCACGCGCCAAGTGTGGCAAGGCGTGCAACGGCTGGCTGAGAGCCCGCGCCGATGAACCCCTTGGTCACCCCCGAGCCGCACGCTGCCCGCCACGCTGGTGGCACTGCGCTGTCGGTCAACGTCAACAAGATCGCGCTGCTGCGCAACACCCGGCACCTGGGCATTCCCAGCGTGGTGAAGGCGGCCACGCTGTGCCTGCAGGCCGGCGCTGACGGCATCACCGTGCACCCGCGGCCCGACGAGCGCCACATCCGCCCCCACGACGTGCACGACCTGGCCGCGCTGATGAAGGCCTGGCCCCAGGCTGAATACAACATCGAAGGCAACCCCTTTCACAACTTGATGGGATTTGCGCGCGAGCTGGTGGCCCAGGGCCTGCCGCTGCACCAGATGACCTTTGTGCCCGACAGCGAAGGCCAGTTCACCAGCGACCACGGCTGGGACCTGGCAGCCGATGGCGAGCGCCTGAAGCCGCTGATCGCGGAATGCCGCGCGCTGGGCGTGCGGGTCAGCCTGTTCATGGACCCGTTGCCGCCGGCCATGGCGCTGGCCCGCGCGGTGGGCGCCAGCCGTGTGGAGCTGTACACCGAGCCCTATGCCGCCGCCCACGGCAGCGCGCGCCAGGCCGAACAGCTGGCCCGTTTTGCCGCAGCGGCGCAGGCTGCGCTGGCCGCCGGCCTGGGCGTGAACGCAGGGCACGACCTGAACCGCGACAACCTGGCCGACTTTCTGCGTGCCGTGCCCGGTGTGCAAGAGGTGTCGATCGGCCACGCCCTGGTGGCCGATGCGCTGGAACTGGGCCTGGGCGAAACGGTGCGCGAATACCAGCGCTGCATCCGCGCCGCCCACGCCAGCGCTGCGCCCTGAAGACGCCCGGGCCGCATTCAATGATCTACGGCATAGGCACCGACGTGTGTGACATCCGCCGCATCGAGGGCACCGTGCGGCGCCGCGGTGAACGCTTCGCGCAGCGTGTGCTGGGTCCGGAAGAGTT
>JAYSXE010000305.1:0-36993 GCA_043717565.1 Burkholderiales bacterium
TCACGCCGGTCTTGTGCGCGTCTTCGATTTCCTTTTCGTAGAACTCGAGCAGCGCCTTCTTGCTCATGAACATGCTGTCCACCACCTCGCGGTCCAGCAGCGGCACCTTGGCCTTCAGCACGATGGTCTGGCCACTCTTGGTGATGAGTTCCATCTTGACGTCGCGCGGGCGGTCCATCGTCATCGACTTTTCGCCGTGATAGAAGTCGCCGTGGTGCATGTGCGAGACGTGTGTGCGCGACGCCTGGCTCCACTCGGCCATGCTGTGCGGGTTCTTGCGTGCGTATTCCTTCACCGCCTTGGGCGCGCGGCGGTCTGAATTGCCTTCGCGCAGCACCGGGTTCACGGCCGAGCCGATGCAGCGGGCGTAGCGCGCGCGGATCTGCTTTTCTTCGTCGGTTTTCGGCGCCTCGGGGTAGTCGGGCACCGCATAACCCTTGGCCTGCAGTTCCTTGATGGCGGCGATCAGCTGGCCCTGCGAGGCACTGATGTTGGGCAGCTTGATGATGTTGGCCTCGGGCTTCAGCGTCAGCTTGCCCAGTTCTGACAGCGTGTCGGGCACGCGCTGCGCTTCGCTCAGGCATTCCGGGAACTGGCCCAGGACGCGCGCCGCTACCGAGATGTCACTGGTCTTGACGGCCACGCCGGCCGGTGCCGTGAAGGTGCGCACGATGGGCAGGAAGGCGCAGGTGGCGAGCATCGGCGCTTCGTCGGTCAGCGTGTAGATGATGGTGGGCTGCGAGGTCGTCATGGACGGGTCTTTCTGGGTGTGGGGTGATGTGTTGCGCGGCCGGCATCACGTCCGGGCCCGGCGCAGCACCGGTGTACTGTGCCATTGCGGGCTGTACGGGCGCTGACGGGTCTTGGCGGGCTGTGACGGGCTGTGGCGCGCGACAAGCCTGGATCGTAAGGCGCAAACCGGGCCTGCCTGCGGCGGCAGGCGGCCGGACAGTGGGTGCCGGGCCGCTTAGCGGGACTTGTTGGCGGCTTGCCTGACCATGCGTTCCAGCTCTTCCCCGCTCTTGTAGTGAGGCACGCGGAACACCAGGCGCTTGGCCCGCTGCACGAAACTGTTGCTGCCCTGGACTTCCTCGGCCCAGTACTTGTCGGCCAGTTTGATGTTGCCGGGAACGTCCAGCAGGAAGGCCGCCTTGGAGCCCGGGCCGCCGTTGATGTAGAGCTTGCCGTCGACGATGAGCCAGGTGTCGCCGTCACCGCCCCAGGGTATGCCGTAGACCAGCCCATTGGCGCAATAGCCGCCGTACTGTGGCAGGTACTTGCCGGGCTGGGCGTCAAACAAGACTTTGTGCTGGGCGCTGGCAAAGCGGAAGGTGACCCCTTCGTGGACGGTCTTGAACTGCGGCGTGCCCAGCTGGTGCCGGTTCTGCGTGAAGTAGGCCACCACGTCGTAGCCCTTGAGCATCACGCGTTCGTCGCCGCCGTCGGCGACGGCGTTCACCGGCTTCAGCGCTGACGCCGGGTTCTGTGCGGTCAGGGCCGTGCAGCCGGTCAGCAGCAAGGCCAGGCACAGCGCAAGGGCCGCGCCGGCTGTGTGGGGGCCCTTTGGCCTCTGGGTGCTGTGCGCCCGGTTGGAAGGGTGTGTGCGCTGGCTTGGGGCCGTGTGCGGGCTGGGGCAGAGAGATGCGGGGTGGTTCGTGCTCATGGCTTGGGGGTGTTTGAAGAGGGCAGCGAAAAGGGCCCTAAAAGGGCCGCAAATGGGCCGCAAAAGGGCCGCAGGGTGCTTTTTCAGCGCGGCGCAGCCAGCGCCAGCACGGCCGGGTAGTTGGGCTGCACCTCCATTTTTTCGACGGTGCCGCGCTGGCGCAACAGCGCGTGGGCCCGCGGCAGTTGCCAGCAAGGCAGTTGGGTGAACAGGTGGTGTTCGGCGTGGTAGTTCACCCAGTAAGGCGCGATCAGTGCGCGCTCGAGCCAGCCGGCCCGCGTGGTGCGCGCCTGGCGCAAGGGGTCGGGCTGGTCCACCGGCACCAGCGCGTGCTCGGCGATGTTCCGAATGCGCGTCACCAGCGGCAGCCACGTGGCCATCGGCAGCAGCCACAACAGCAGCCAGGTCAGGGGCTGGCCTGCCGCCGCAAAGGCCGCGAAGCCCAGCACGTTGCCGACGACAAAGCGCCGGCCCACGGCGGCCAGCGCCTGCTGCTGCGGGGCCGGCGCCGCGCCTGCTGAACCCGTCTTCAAACCCTGCAGCAATGGCGCCACGCGCTGTTTGTAGAAGGTTTGCCCGCTCAGGTCGCGCCACACCTTGCGCCACAACGAAGCACGGCTGATGGGAAATGGCGCCGACAGCACCAGGTCGGGGTCTTCGGCCTGTTGCACGTACCGGTGGTGCTGCAGGTGGTAGGGCCGGTATTCGTGCAGCGTGGATGAACACAGCCAGAACCCCAGCTTGTCGTTCAACCAGCGGTTCGGGTGCAGCAGCCCGTGTGCCGCGTCGTGCATCAGGATGGCCAGGCCAAGCTGCCGCGTGCCAATGACCAGCACGGCCAGCGGCGCCGTCAGCGGCCAGCGCACCGCCACCAGCATGGCCAGGCCGATGACGCCCCAGGCATGCGCCACCAGCCACAGGCCGCGCCACGAAGAGCGGGCGCTGAGCTGTTGCCACTGCTCGGGGCTGAAGTGGTCGGCGGGGTCGGCGCGGGGGGCTGCTGCCATGGGGTGTGTCTTGTGGTGGCGCTGCTTAGGGTGGTCAGTGGGGTGTTTTGTGGGGAGTTTCGGCGCAAATGGCGAGGGTTGCAATCAGCGCGTGACCGCCGCCACTTTGCAGCGCGGCCCAGGGTGCGCGCTGGCAAGCGGGTGGCTCTGCCTGGCACAGCCGCGTATGTGCCAGCTTTGCAATGCTTTACCTGTGCCGCTGTCAACCGCGGCGGGCCGGCCCGGCGTTGGGCTGGGATGAACACACGTTTGAAGCGCAACCCCGGGCTGGTTCTGGTGCTGGCCGCGTGCACAGCCCTCAGTGGTTGCGTTGTGGCACCCATCGGTCACCCGCGCTACCACCGGCCCGTGGCGCGCACGGCAGCGCCGCCACCGTCGCCGTCACCTTTGTATTTCTACCCCGAACGCGGCCAGCCCGAGGTGGTGCAGGACCGCGACCGCTTCGAGTGTTACCGCTGGGCGGTGCGCGAAACCGGCACCGACCCCGGCATGACGGCCGTGCGAAGCGAAGCGCCGGGCCGCGCGCCGCCTGTGGCCCATGTTCCGCAGCGCGCCGATGGCGCTGATGTGGCCGCCGGCGCCGTCACCGGCGCGGTGCTGGGCGCGGTGGTGGCATCACCCCGCAATGCCGGTGCCGCCGCGGTGCTGGGCGCCATCTTTGGTGCCACACTGGGTGCCGCCAGTGGTGAAGCCCGCAACCGCGCCATTGATGAGGCGCAGGCGCGCCAAGCGGCCGCGGCAGACCGTGCGCGGCAGCCGCTGGACAACTTCCGCCGCGCCATGACGGCTTGCATGCAGGGCCGCGGTTATGGCGTGCAGTGAAAAGGGGGTTGCAGATGAAGACGACTGGAACGACGGGCAGAGCGCCCCTGAAACGCCACCTGCTGGCAGCGGTGATGCTGCTGGCGGCCGGCCTGACCACGGGGCAGGCGCAACCGGCCCGCGGCCATGACCGTGATGGCCACCGAGATGGCCACCGCGACAGCCACCGCGACAGCCACCGCGACAGCCACCGGGACGGACACCGAGAGGGTCACCGTGACGGACACCGCGCCGCCCACGGCCGCTGGTACGACGGTGCCCACGGCAACAACCGCCACAACCCCCAGCCGGGCTGGGCCGTGCACGCTGCGCCTGCGCACGCGCGGGTGGTGCTGTGGGGGGGTGTGAACTACCGCTATCACGACAGCATCTGGTACGCACCCGGCCCGCGCGGCTACGTGGTGGTGCGGCCCCCGTACGGCGCGATCATCAGCGACCGGTCGGCCTTTTTCACGCTCGTCACCATCGGCGCCGTGGCCTACTGGTACGCCAACGGCGTGTACTACCGCGAACACGCCGGCGGGGGTTATGAAGTGGTGCCACCACCTGTGGAAGGCCTGCCCACAACAGCGCGGCCGCAAAGGTCCTACGTCTACCCACGCCAGGCGCAGAGCGCCGAACAGCAGGCCAGCGACGAGTACGAATGCCACAAGTGGGCTGTGGCGCAAAGCGGCTTCGACCCCACGACGGCCGCCACTGGGCAAAAGTCTGCACCCGTGGCTGCCGAGCGCGACGGTTACCAGCGTGCCACAGGCGCTTGTCTGGAAGGGCGCGGTTACACCGTGCGCTAAGGGCCAACCCAGCGCCCTGCGATACTGCGCGCCGTCGCAAACCACCCGGAAATTCGCATGGCCGCCCCTTCATTTGCACGCCGCCGCCTGACCACCGCCGCACTGCTGGTGGCTGCAGGCCTGCCCCTGGCAGGCAGCGCCTGGGCTCAAGGCGCCACGTGGCCGCAGAAGCCGGTGAGGCTGGTGGTCGGTTTTCCCGGCGGCAGCACACCCGACATCGCGGCCCGGGCGCTGGCCGATGCCTTGGCCAAGACCTGGGGCCAGGCGGTGGTGGTGGAAAACAAGCCCGGTGCATCGGGCAACGTGGCCGCCGACAGTGTGGCCAAGGCCAGCGACGACCACACGCTGGGGGTGGTGATCAACGGCAACCTCACGTCGGCCAAGTTGCTGAACCCGAAGCTGCCGTATGACCCGGCGAAGGACTTCAGCCTCATCAGCCTGCTGGCCACGGCGCCGCTGGTGCTGGTGACGCCGGCCGACCAGCCGCAGGGCAGCAACTTCGTGGCTGCCGCGCGAGCGGCCGGCGACAAGTGGAGCTACGGCTCAGTGGGCATCGGTTCGGTGGGCCACCTGGGTATGGAGGTGGTGAAGGCGGCCATCGGCAACACCCAGCCCGTGCACGTGCCCTACAACGGCAACCCGGCGGTGCTGACGGCCATGCTCGGCGGCCAGATTCAGATGGCACTGGTGCCGCCCGGCCTGGCGCTGGCGCAGGTGAAGGCCGGCAAGCTGCATGCCATTGGTGTCACCGGCCCCCGCAGCACGCTGGCGCCCGACGTGCCGCCGCTGGCCGACGCCGGCGTGAAGATGGCGCCGCTGGAAGTGTGGACGGCGCTGGTGGGCCCGGCCAGCTTGAGCAAAGCGGCATTGGACCGCCTGGCGCGTGACGTGCCGGCGGCCGTGCGCGACGCCGACACGCGGCAGCGCCTGTTCACCGGCGGCTGGGACGCCCAAGGCAGCAGCGGCGACGCGCTGGCCGCGCGCGTGCGCGAGGAAGCGCGCATCCTGGGCGACATCATCACCACGCGCGGCATCAAGCTGGAGTGATGGCAGCGCACGTTGCCGAGCCGGCGCGCCAGACGCCCGTCTACGGCAGCTGCGACGTGCTGGTGGTTGGCGGCGGGCCGGCCGGCCTGGCCGCAGCGATCAGCGCCGCGCGCCACGGTGCACGCACGCTGATGGTGGAACGCTACGGGTTCCTGGGCGGCATGGGCACGGCCGGCGGCGTCACCAACTTCGCCGGTCTGTACGGCCGGCGTGGTGGCGTGATGCAGCAGCTGGTGCATGGCGTGGCCGACGAGTTGCTGCAGCGCATCGACGCTCTGGGTGGCCTGAACGCGCCACAAGACGGCCTGCAGGGCCGCATCCGCGTGCGCAGCTACGACGTGGCCGCCTACAAGTGCGCTGCCGATGCGCTGGTGCTCGACGCCGGTGTGGAACTGCTGTTCCATGCTTGGGCCGTGGGTGTGTTGATGGACGCCGACTCGCGCATCGCCGCCGTCCTGGTCGAAACCAAATCGGGCCGACAGGCGCTGCAGGCGCAGCAGGTCATCGACTGCAGCGGCGACGCCGACATCGCGCATTTCGCTGGCGTGCCCAACACGCTGGGCGACGGGCAGGGCGACATGCTGTACCCCAGCACGATGTTCCGCATCGGCAATGTCGACGCGCCGCGCGCGCAGGCGGCCATCGGTGAATTCAAGGCCATCGACGCGCTGATGGCGCAGGCCGCCGACCGTTACGACTTTCCGCGCCAGGGTGCCATCCTGCGCCCGCAGCGAAACCCGCGCGAGTGGCGCGCCAACGTCACGCAGCTGCGCAATGCGCAGGGCCGCGCGGCTGACGCCACCGACGCGCGGCAGCTCAGCGCCGCCGAGGTGGAAGGCCGGCGCCAGATCGTGCAGTACATGCGCTTTCTGCGCGCTGAAGTGCCCGGCTTCGAGCAGGCCGAGATCAGCGAGCTGGCGGCGCAGGTGGGCGTGCGCGAAACGCGCCGCGTGCACTGCGCGCACATGCTGACGGGCGACGAGGTGCTGCAAGGCGCCCGTTTTGACGACAGCATCGGCCTGAACGCCTGGCCGGTGGAAAAGCACGTTGCCGGCGGCGTTGAATGGGCCTTTCCGCAAGACCCGGCCAACAGCTTCAACCAGCTGCCGCTGCGCATGCTGCTGCCGCAGCAGGTGGGCAACCTGCTGGTGGCTGGCCGCTGCGCGGGCATGGAGCACCTGGGCCAGAGCGCCGCGCGCGCCAGCGGCGCCTGTTTTGTGATGGGCCAGGCGGCTGGCACCGCAGCGGCACTTCGGTGCCAGGGCCGCTTCGAAGTGCCGCGGCTGCAAAGTGCGCTGCGCGCTGACGGGGCGCTGCTGGGTTGACGCTGCCTGCGTGCCTGCGTGCTGGAGTGCGGGCGCCGAGCCGGCCGGGTGATACGCTGCGCAGCATTGCCCAGGCCGATTCCGGAGCGCGCCCGACATGAACCCGAAACCGTTGAAGAAAACCGCCCGCCAGCTGGTGAACGAAGCCATGGCCAGCGTGCACACGCTGTCGTTGGCCCAGGCCCGCGCCGCGCATGCGTCGGGCGAGCTGCTCTTTGTAGACCTGCGCGACGTGCGCGAACTCGAGCGCGAAGGCGTGATTCCGGGTGCCGTGCATGCGCCGCGCGGCATGCTGGAGTTCTGGGTTGACCCCGAGTCGCCGTACTTCCACAAGGCCTTTGCCGCCGGCAAGCCGCTGGTGCTGTTCTGCGCCGCCGGCTGGCGCTCGGCGTTGGCGGCCAAGACCCTGCAGGACATGGGCGTGGAGTCGGTCAGCCACATCGAGGGCGGCTACACCGCGTGGAAGGCTGCCGGCGCGCCAGTGGCCGACAGGGCGGCGCATGCGAAGGCTGCAGACGCCAAACCGGCGGACGCCAAGACCGCGGAAGGCAACGCTGCAGACGCCAAGGCCTGCGTTGCAGCCGAGCGCAAACCGGGCTGAACGCCGGCCCACACGCGAAGCCGTAAAGCCGTAAATCCGCATATCGCAAACCGCAAGACCATGGATCTGCCCGCCTACCTGCGCATCCAGGCGCACGCCAACCTGTTGATGAACCAGCGACTGCATGCTGCCATGGCGCCGCTGCCAGCAGCCGAGCTGCACGCCCCGCGCACGGGTTTTTTCCCCAGCCTGATGGCCACGCTGAACCACGTGCTGGTCGTGGACCGGTACTACATCGCCGCGTTGTTGTGCGAACCCGAACCCGACCAGCTGTGGCACCGTTTTGTGCCCGCGCAGACGCTGGCCGAACTGACCGCCGCGCAGCGCACCAGCGATCTGCGGCTGGTGGCCTTTGCCGCTGCGCTGGACGCCACCGCTTGCGCGTGTGACGTGTCCATGCCGCGCGGCGGCTGCCGGGTGCAGCACGACAGCGTGGCCGCCGTCATGGCGCACCTGTTCATGCACCAGGTGCACCACCGCGGGCAGGCGCACGCCATGCTCTCCGGCACGGCTGTGGCGCCGCCGCAGCTGGACGAATTCATGATGCCGAGCGAAGCCCATCTGCGCGTGCCCGACATGGTGCAGGCTGGGTGGCTGGAGGCTGCGGTGTACGGCGCCAGCGGGCCCGGCAGGGCCGGTGCCTAGAATCCAATTGACGTTAACGTCAACTGCCGGCGCACCGCCCATCAGGTTCCAGGAGACAACATGCCCGTGCTGGTATCGAAACTCAACCCGCGCTCGGAAGGGTTCAAGGCCAGTTCCGGGGCCATGCAGGCCCTGGTCGATGACCTCAACACCCAACTGGCCCGCATCGCAGAAGGCGGCGGCGTGGCGGCTCGCGCCAAGCACTCGGCGCGCGGCAAGCTGCCGCCGCGTGAGCGGGTGGAAATGCTGCTGGACCCCGACACCCCGTTTCTCGAGATCGCGCCGCTGGCGGCGCTGAACATGTACCGGGACAAGGCCGGCGTCGAAGCGGCGCCCGGCGCGGGCATCATCACCGGCATCGGGCGCATCAGTGGCGTGGAATGCGTGATCGTGTGCAACGACGCCACGGTCAAGGGCGGCACCTACTACCCGATGACGGTGAAGAAGCACCTGCGCGCGCAGGAAGTGGCGCAGCAGAACCGCCTGCCCTGTGTCTATCTGGTGGACAGCGGTGGCGCCAACCTGCCCAACCAGGACGAGGTCTTCCCCGACCGCGACCACTTCGGCCGCATCTTCTTCAACCAGGCCAACCTGTCGGCGCAGGGCATTCCGCAGATTGCCGTGGTCATGGGTTCGTGCACCGCAGGCGGCGCCTACGTGCCGGCGATGAGCGACGAGACCATCATCGTGAAGAACCAGGGCACCATCTTCCTGGGCGGCCCGCCGCTGGTGAAGGCGGCCATTGGCGAGGTGGTCAGCGCTGAAGACCTGGGCGGCGGCGACGTGCACACCCGCCTGTCGGGCGTGGCCGACCATCTGGCCGACAACGACCTGCACGCACTGGCCATCGCACGTGCCAGCGTGGCCAACCTGAACTGGCGCAAAGCCGAGCAGGTGAAGCTGGTGCCGCCCCGCCCGCCGCTGTTCGACGCTGCTGAGTTGCAAGGGGTGATACCCAACGACCCACGCAAGCCCTACGACGTTCGCGAGATCATTGCGCGCATCGTCGACGGTTCGGAATTCGACGAGTTCAAGGCGCGTTACGGTGCCACGCTGGTCACCGGCTTTGCGCACATCGAAGGCATGCCGGTGGGCATCATCGCCAACAACGGCGTGCTGTTTTCTGAAAGCTCGATGAAGGCCGCGCACTTCATCGAGCTGTGCTGCCAGCGCCGCGTGCCGCTGGTGTTCTTGCAGAACATCACCGGCTTCATGGTGGGCCGCAAGTACGAAGCCGAGGGCATCGCCAAACACGGCGCCAAGATGGTGACAGCCGTGGCCACCGCCACCGTGCCCAAGTTCACCATCATCATCGGCGGCAGCTTCGGTGCCGGCAACTACGGCATGTGCGGCCGCGCCTACAGCCCGCGCTTCTTGTGGATGTGGCCCAACGCGCGCATCGGCGTGATGGGCGGCGAACAGGCCGCTGCCGTGCTGGCCACCGTCAAGCGCGACGGCATCGAAGGCAAGGGCGGGCAGTGGAGCGGTGAAGAAGAAGCCGCCTTCAAGCAGCCCATCCTGGACCAGTTTGCGCACCAGGCCCACCCTTACTACGCCAGCGCCCGCCTGTGGGACGACGGTGTCATCGACCCCGCCGACACGCGCCGCGTGCTGGCGCTGGGCCTCAGCGCCAGCTTGAACGCGCACATTCCGGAAAGCCCGAAGTTCGGCGTTTTCCGCATGTAGTGTACGATGTGTGCACATTCCTGATTTCACACACATCATGCGCACCAATATCGACATTGATGATGAATTGATGGCAGGCGCCATGGCCGCCGGCCCGTACGTCACCAAGAAAGACGCGGTCGAGGCAGGCCTGAAACTGCTGAAGAAACAGGCCGCCTACCGCGAAATACTGAAGTGGGAAGGCAAGCTGAAGTGGGAAGGCAACGAGTCCATCGACTGGACCAAACCCGAAGCAGATGCCGGTGGTGCGGCCACCGTGCAGGAGCCCCCGACGAAGGCATACGCAGGCAAGCGCCGTGCTGGTCGTTGATTCATCGGTCTGGATCGACTTCTTCAACGGCCAGCCCAACCCGGCCCGTGATGTGCTGCGCCGCTTGCTGCAAGACGGCGAAACCCGCATCGTGGTGCCCGATCTCGTGCTGTTCGAGGTGCTGCGGGGTTTCCGCGGTGAACGGGAGCGGCGTCAGGCGGAGGCGCTGCTTATGAGCCTGGCCGTGGAAGACACCGGCAGCGTCGCCCTGTGTTTGCAGGCCGTGCACCACTACCGCGACCTGCGCCGCGCCGGTGTCACTGTGCGCAGCAGCATCGATGTGCTGGTGGCTGCTTTCTGCATAGAACGCGATTACCTGCTGTTGCACCGGGACCGCGATTTCACCGCCTTCGAAACGCTGCGCGGTCTGCGCGGATTTGCGCACTGAACGAAGAGACCCGAGAAAAAGAGCCATGGAATCGGCCTACCTCACCCCCGACCACGAACTGCTGCGCGACCAGGTCGCGCGCTTCCTGCAGCGCGAGGTGGAACCGCACATCGACGCCTGGGAACGCGACGGCATGGTGCCGCGCGCCGTGCTGCAGCGCATGGGGCAGGCCGGCCTGCTGGGCCTGGCTTTCGAACCCGCCTATGGCGGCGGTGGCGCTGACGCACTGACCAACCTGGTGTTTGCCGAAGCGTTGTCGCAATGCAGTTGCGCGGGTTTTGTCATCACGGTGCTGGTGCACACCGACATGGCCGGCCCGCACCTGCACCACGCCGGCACACCGCAGCAAAAGGCGCGCTGGATGCCGGGCATCACCAGCGGCCGCTGCATCACGGCAGTGGCCATCACCGAGCCCGGTGCAGGCTCTGACGTGGCGGGCTTGCGCACGCAGGCAAAACTGGACGGCGACCACTGGGTCATCAACGGCAGCAAGCTCTTCATCACCAACGGTGTGCATGCCGACTTGTATTTCGTGGCCGCGCGCACCGGCAGCGCGCGCCATGCCATCAGCATCTTCGCGGTGGAAAAGGGCACGCCCGGGCTGCGCGTGGGCCGGTCGCTGGACAAGACCGGCTGGCGCGCCAGCGACACCGCCGAACTGTTCTTCGAAGACTGCCGTGTGCCGGCGGGCCACCTGCTGGGCGAACAAGGCCGCGGCTTCCATGCCGTGATGAAAAATTTCCAGACCGAGCGCATCGCGTTGGGCGCGATGGCGGTGGCCACCTGCACGCAGGCTCTGGCCTTGACGCTGGAGCATGTGAGGGCGCGCCAGGCCTTTGGTGACACGCTGTGGGCCAAGCAGGCGGTGCGACAGAAGATCGCCATGCTCGACGCCAAGACACGCGCCGCTCGCCAGTACCTGTACCACTGCGCCTGGCGCGTGTCGCAGGGCCATGACATCGTGCAGGACGTGTCGTTGCTGAAGGCGCTGACTGGCGAACTGGTCAACGAGGTGACCTACGGTTGCCAGCAACTGCACGGTGGCATGGGCTTCATGACCGGCACGTCCATCGAGCGCCTGTGGCGCGACGCCCGCGTGCTGGCCATCGGCGGTGGTGCCACTGAAGTGATGCTGGACGAAGCCGCCAAGCGCTACTGACGCTGCCAAGGCTGCACCGCACCCCGACCACCCTGAGCTGCCTTTGACATGGACCAACGCAACACCACCCAAGCCGAGCTGGTCACCGTGCGTGCGCTGGCCACGCGCGACTCGCTGGTGCTGTTGACGGAATTGCTGAACCGGACCTATGCGGCGCTGCACCAGCGGGGACTGAACTTCACCGCCGCCACGCAGGACGTGGACACCACGCGGCGGCGTTGCGCCGATGGCCAATGCTTCGTGGCCGAGGTTGGCGGTGCGGTGGTGGGCACGGTCACTGCTGGTGGGCCCTACGGCGAAGACCAGCTCGTCGACAGCGTGCCCGGCCCGTGGTACCGAGACCCCGACGGCGCCCATTTCCAGCAGTTCGGCGTGGACCCGGCCCACCAGCGCCTGGGCATCGGGCGCAAGCTGGTGGCGGCTTGCGAACAGTGGGCTCGCGAAAGGGGTTTTGCATCCATCGCGCTGGACACGGCCGAGCCGGCAACCGAGCTGACCGCCATGTACCAGCGCCTGGGCTACACCCCCGTGGGTTTCATGCAGTGGCCGGGCAAGACCTACCGTTCGGTGGTGCTGCGCAAGTGGCTGCAGCACTCGGCGCTGCGCAGCCAGTTGCAGACCCTGGCGCGCTACAACGCCTGGGCCACCCGGCGGCTGTGCGCAGCGCTGCAACCCGTGCCCGACGAGGCTTACCGCCGCCCTGTCGGCCTCTTCTTCAACAGCCTGCACGGCACGCTGAACCACTTGCTGCTGGCAGACCAGGCGCTGTGGTTCCCGCGTTTCACCGGCGGCACGCCCACGGCCACGGCGCTGGACACCGAAGTGGAACCCGACCGCACGCAGCTGGCGCAGCGTCTGCAGGAAGGCGCCGCCCGCTGGCAGCCCTGGCTGGAAGCGGTGAGCGAACGGCAGCTGCAGGGCGACCTGCATTACCGCAGCACGGCGGGCCGCGCGCTGACGCTGCCTTTTGCCGCCACACTGACCCACGTGTTCAACCACGCCACCCACCACCGCGGCCAGGTCACCGCGGCGCTGACGCAGCTGGGCCAGCCCTGCCCGGTGCTGGACCTGGTGGCCATGCTGGTCGAAGAAAAGGACGCCGCATGAGCACCGCCACCCTCGACATCCGCCGCCACACCGCCGGCCCGCAGGGCGGGCGCGTGGCCGAGGTCTGGCTGAACCGCCCGGAAGTGCGCAACGCCTTCAACGACAGCGTCATCACCGAACTGACCGCGGCCTTCACTGAACTGGCTGCCGACACCAGCCTGCGCGCCATCGTGCTGGGGGCCCATGGCAAGGCCTTCTGCGCCGGCGCCGACCTGTCGTGGATGAAGTCCATGGCCGCCTACAGCTGGCAGGACAACCAGGCCGACGCCGAGCGCCTGGCGCAGATGTTGTGGACGCTGTACAGCTGCCCGGTGCCCATCATTGGCCGCATCCAGGGCGACTGTTACGCCGGCGGCATGGGCCTGGCGGCCGCGTGTGACGTGCTGGTGGCGGCGCAGGGAGTCCACTTTTGCCTGAGTGAAGCCAGGCTGGGCCTGCTGCCGGCCACCATCGGGCCTTACGTGGTGCGTGCGCTGGGCGAACAAGCCAGCCGGCGCTACTTCGTCACCGCCGAAAGATTCAGCGCCGAGCAGGCCCTGGCGCTGGGCTTTGTGCACGAGGTCGTTGCGCCCGAGGCGCTGGACGCCAAGGTTGCCGAGATCGTGGCCGCGCTGTTGGCCAACGGGCCGCAGGCGCTGCGCGCGTGCAAGCAATTGGTGCAGGACGTGGCGGGCCAGCCCATCACACCGGCACTGCGGCAGGACACGGCGCGGCGCATCGCCGACATTCGCGTTGGCGACGAAGGGCGTGAAGGCGTGCAGGCCTTCCTGCAGAAAAGGGAGCCGGCATGGCGTGGCACGACGTGACGCAGGCTGCCGCTGCGCTGGCTGACAAGGCGGCGCAGACGGTGAACCAGTGGGCGGGCAACCTGCCCGCCACCGGCCAGGTGGCTGGCAAGGTGGCCGAGCAGGCCGCCGGCGTGGCCGCAGCCGCCAGTGCCGCGGCTGGCGTGGCTGCAACGGCAGCGGTGAATGCGGCCTCGGGTGCCAGCGCCGCGGTGGCCAGCGCAGCCGCTGGCGCGGCGCAGGCCACCGGCATGGCGCAGTGGGACATGGGCCACCTGGCCGCGATGGCCGCAGCCCTGGGCTGGGCCAGCGGCGTGCGCCTGTACCTGGTGGTCTTCATCACCGGCGCGGCCGGCTTCATGGGCTGGGTTCCGTTGCCCCCGGGGCTGCAACTGCTGTCCAACCCCGTAGTCATGGCGGCCAGTTTTCTGATGCTGGCGGTGGAATTCCTGGCCGACAAGGTACCGGGTGTCGACACCGTGTGGGACACCATCCACACCTTCATTCGCATACCGGCCGGTGCCGCGCTGGCTTTCGGCGCGCTGAGCGGCGCCACCGGGGCCGACAGCCAGGTCTGGGCGCTGGTGGCTGCATTGGCCGGCGGCACGCTGGCGGCCACGTCGCACGCCGCCAAGACCACCACCCGCGCAGCGGCCAACACCAGCCCCGAACCGTTTTCCAACATCGCCCTGTCGCTGCTGGGTGACGCAGCGGTGCCCGCGGTCTTGTGGCTGGCCTATGAACACCCGTCCTGGTTCTGGCCGGTGCTGGCCGTGCTGGTGGTGATGGCCGTGGTCGTGGTGGTGGTGCTGTTCAAGTTCCTGCGCGCCGTGTTCAGACGTTTTGCCGGCCTGCGGCCTGCGATGACGTAGCCGATGGCCCAGCCGCTGCATCGCCTCAAGCGCACCTTCAACCAGTTGCAGCGGGTGCGCCGCGCCACTCTGACGGCCTTCATCGCGGCAGGGCTGGCGGCTGGCGCCCTGGCGCAGACCGACCCGGCACCCGCCGCCGCACCCGCGGCTGCTGCGCCAGCCGCCGAGCTGGTGGCGCTGGACCTGCGCGAAGCGGTGCAGCGCATCCCTGTGACGGTGAAAAACCTGTTCGGCCGTGAAGAGACGCGGACCATCCCACTGACGATCTTCAGGCCCGCCGGTGACGGCCCGCACCCGTTGCTGGTGTTCAGCCATGGTCGCGCCGTCAGCGACCGGCGCGCACAACAGGGCCGCCAGCGCTTTGAACACCAGGCCCGCTATCTGGTCAGCAAAGGTTTTGTCGTTGTCGTGCCCACGCGTGTGGGTTACGGCGAAACCTACGGCGACTTCGACCCCGAAGACGCCGGCGGCTGCAACGTGATGCGCATCGCACCCCTGTCACAAGCGGCCAGCGACCAGGTGCTGGCGGCCGTGGCGCACGCCAAGACGCTGCCCTATGTGGACGCCACCCGCTGGGTGGCGATGGGGGTTTCGGTGGGCGGCCTGACCACCCTGGCGGTGGCCGCCCGCAACCCGCCGGGCCTGGTGGCTGCCGTGAACTTTGCCGGCGGCACCGGCGGCGACCCCGACAACCGGCCCGGCAGCCCCTGCTTGCCTGGCAACCTGGAACGCCACTGGTTAGGCCTTGCTGCACAGACACCGCTGCCGCTGCTGTGGTTGTACTGGGAAAACGACCGTTACTGGGGCGCTGAACATCCCAGGCGCTGGGCGCAGGCCTGGGAAAAGGGCGGCGGCCGGTTGCAGTTCCACATGCTGCCCGCTGTGGGCGCTGACGGCCACAGCGGTCTGGGCAACGACATGAACACCTGGGTGCCGCTGGTCGAGACCTTTCTGGCGCAGGCCGGCTTTGCGCGCCCGGGGTCGGTGGCGCGCCCTGCAGCCAGCGGCTTTGCCGCCATCGACGAGGTGGACAAGGTGCCCACGTCGCCCGCCAACCGCGACAACCTGTACAAGCGCTTTCTGGCCGCCAAGGGGCCGCGGGCTTTTGCGCTGGGCCCGAACGGCGTTGCCGGCTTCGCCACCGGCGACTGGGCTCTGGGCCGCGCGATCGGCTTTTGCCAGGCGCGGCGCGGCCTGCCGTGCAAGCTGTACGCCGTGGACGACGAAGTCGTCTGGGTGCCGTGATTCAAAAACCCTTTCTTCAGCCCTGGGCTCGACGATGTTCAAGAAGATTTTGATTGCCAACCGCGGCGAGATCGCCTGCCGCGTGGCCGCCACCGCGCGCCGCATGGGCGTGCGCACGGTGGCCGTCTACTCCGATGCGGACGCCCAGGCGCGCCATGTGCTGGCCTGCGACGAGGCCGTGCACTTGGGCGGCAACGCACCGCGTGACAGCTACCTGCAGTGGCAGCGCATCATCGAAGCCGCACGGGCCACGGGGGCGCAGGCCATCCACCCCGGCTACGGTTTCCTCAGCGAAAACGAAGCCTTCGCGCAGGCTTGTGCCGACAACGGCCTGGCCTTCATCGGCCCGCCGGCCAGCGCCATTGCCGCCATGGGCAGCAAGAGTGCCGCCAAGGCACTGATGGAAAAGGCTGGCGTGCCGCTGGTGCCCGGCTACCACGGCAGCAACAACGATCCCGCATTCCTGGCCGAACAGGCCGGCCGCATCGGCTACCCCGTGCTCATCAAGGCCAGTGCCGGTGGTGGTGGCAAGGGCATGCGCCGCGTGGACAAAGCGGAAGACTTTGTCAGCGCCCTGCAGTCCTGCCAGCGCGAGGCCCAAGCCAGCTTTGGCGACAGCCACGTGCTGGTGGAACGTTATGTCACGCGGCCGCGGCACATCGAGATCCAGGTCTTCGGCGACAGCCAGGGCCATGTCATTCATCTGAACGAACGCGACTGCTCGGTGCAGCGCCGCCACCAGAAGGTGCTGGAAGAGTCGCCCGCGCCCGGCCTGACCCCGGCGCGGCGCGCGCAGATGGGCGCTGCTGCCGTGGCGGCTGCCAAGGCCGTGGGTTACGTGGGCGCCGGCACGGTGGAATTCGTGGCTGAAGAGCTGGACGACGGCGACATCCAGGCCTACTTCATGGAAATGAACACCCGGCTGCAGGTGGAACACCCGGTGACCGAAGCCGTCACCGGCCTGGACCTGGTGGAATGGCAGTTGCGCATCGCCGCCGGCCAGCCGCTGCCGCTGACGCAGGACCAGGTGCCGCAGCGCGGCCACGCGATCGAGGCGCGCATCTGCGCCGAAAACCCCGATGCCCACTTCCTGCCCGCCACCGGCACGCTGCAGGTGGCGCGCTGGCCGGCGCACGTGCGCTTCGAGCGCAGCGAAGCACTGCCTCGCGTGGACAGCGGCGTGCGCGAGGGCGACGCCATCAGCCCGCATTACGACTCGATGATCGCCAAGCTCATCGTCTGGGGTGAAGACCGGCTGCAGGCGCTGTCGCGGCTGTCTGACGCGCTGCAGGCCACGCACATCGTGGGCCTGCACACCAACGTGGCCTTTCTGCGTCGCGTGGTGGCCAGCCACGCCTTCGCCACGGCCGATCTCGACACGGCCCTGATCGAACGCGAACACGCTGCCTTGTTCGAGGCGCCGCCACTGGCACCCGAGTGGGCTGCTGCCGGTGTGGCCGCGCACTGCCTGGCGGCCGACGCCGCGCTGCAGGGTGCCGACCCCTGGTCGCGCCGCGACGGCTGGCGCCTGCACGGCGCGGCGCAGCGCCGGCTGGACCTGCAGTGCAACGGCCAGCCGCTGCAGGCCCTGCTGCTGCGCCTGCACGACGGCGCCACACTGCTGCAACTGGGGCAGGGTGCCGACGCCCGGCGGCAGGTGTTGACCACCCGCGCGCTGGCAGCTGACACGTTTGACGTGCAGCTCGGCGGCCAGCGCCACACGCTGGCGGTGTATGCCAAAGACGACCGTTATGCCGTGTTTGCACCAGCCGGCACGGCCCTGCTGAGCCGGGTCGACCCGCTGGCCCAGGCGGCCGACGCGGCCGGTGCGGGGGGCCGGCTGACAGCGCCGATGCCGGGCAAGGTGGTGTCTTTCCTGGCCCAGCCGGGCGACACCGTGAAGCGCGGGCAGCCGCTGGCGGTGATGGAGGCCATGAAGATGGAACACACCATCAGCGCCCCGCACGACGGCGTGGTGCAGGAATTGCTGTACGGCGTGGGCGACCAGGTGGCCGAAGGCGGCGAGCTGCTGCGCCTGGCGCGCGGCTGACCGGCCCGCCAAGGCCTGCCCGGCCCGCCCGGCCGCTGGGGGCCGGTGCGGCGACGCGCAGTCAGTCGCCGCCGGTGATGGTGACCAGCACGGTGCCGTTGCTGCCCACCACCCAGCCCGTGTTCTCGTCCAGGAACTGCAGGCCTTGCAGGTCGGCGCGGGTGCCGGTGCTTTGCAGGCGCCAGCTCTTGCCGCCGTCGGTGGTAGCCAGCAGCGTGCCCTGGTCGCCCGCCGCCCAGCCCCGCAGCGCCGACGTGAACACCACGCCGTTCAGCGTGTTGTCGGTGGGCGTGGCCATGCGCCGCCAGGTGTGGCCTTTGTCGGTGCTGCGCATCACCATGCCGCCCTGGCCCACGGCCACCACGGTGTTGCCGTCGTCCAGGAACACCAGCCGCTGCAGGCTGGCGTCGTTGCCCAGGCTGCGGGCGTTCCAGGTGCTGCCGCCGTCGCTGCTGACCAGCGCCATCCCGAAGTTGCCCAGCGCCACGCCATGGCGGCCATCGGCCGCAAAGCCCACGGCGTTCAGGCCGCCGAAGGACTGTGTGTCGGCCACGCCCTGCCAGCTGAGCCCGCCGTTGCTGCTGCGATAGATGCGGGCCGCATCGTTAAAGCCGCCGCTGGTGACGGCCCAGCCGCGCTGGGCGTCCACGAACTGGAAGTCGCTGACGCCGAACATCAGTGCGCTGGTCTGGGGCACGGGTGCGGTCCAGGTGCGGCCGCGGTCGCTGCTGCGAAAGACGGTGCCGCTGTCCGACATCACCCAGCCGGTGTCGGTGCCCGGCAGAAAACGCGCTTGCCGCCAGCCAGTGCCGAATGAACTGGTGCCGGACGCGGTACTCACCCAGGTGCGCCCGCCGTCACGGGTTCGCAAGCTGCTGCCGTCGCGGGCGATCACCAGCCCTTCCAGCCGGTCGAAGAAGCTCACGCTGCTCAGCGTGGGCAGCTGGTTGCCGCCGTTGACGCGCATGCCGGTCCAGGTGGCGCCGGCGTCGCGGGAGGACCAGCTGTTGCCCAGGTAGTCCCACAGCACCAGGCGTGCTTCGCCCTGTTGCTGCGCGCGTTGCAGGCTCAGCGGAGACCCGTTGTCGGTGGCGGGCAGCGGCACCGCTGTCCAGGTGGCGCCGGCGTCAGCGCTGCGGTGCATGCCCCGGCTGTAGGACGTGGCCAGCAACGCGCTGGTGCCAAACATCTGGTACCCGGTGCCAGCGAAGCCGTCGTCGCCCGGTGCAGGGTTCACGGCTTGCCAGGTGGTGCCGCCATCGGTGGTGCGCCACAGCGTGTGGCGGCTTTGGTAGGACTGCGTGGTGCTGTCAAAGCCCGAGTCGTTGGTCTGCACCAGCGCCAGGCGCTGGTTCAGCATGTGCATCGGCATGACGGTGCGGTTCAGCCCGGGCGCCAGCGCCGGCATCGGGCCCTGGTTCCAGGTGGCGCCGTTGTCGGTACTGCGCGCCCAGCGCATGCCGTTGCTGAAGCCTGTGCCGGCCGAGCCGTAGCTGGGGAAGGCCCAGATGGTGCCATCGGCCGCAGACTGAATGAAGCCGGGCACGTCGGCGGGCGGGGCGCCGCTGCGGCGCCACTGCACACCGCCGTCGGTGGTCAGGTAGCGAAAGCCCTGCGTGGTGTGCACCCAGGCGGTGCTGCCGCTGCTGGCGCCCAGGCTCTGCACGGTGTCGGTGGTGCCCAGGTTGGCGGTCCGCCACGTTGCGCCGCCGTCGGTGGTGACGCGCAGTTCGCCGCGGCGGCCGCCCGCCCACACGGTCTGGGCGTCCACGGCCACCACCCTCGACAAGTCTTGTTCAGAACCCGAGCGCTGCGCCGACCAGGTGACGCCATGGTCTGCCGTGGTCAGCACCGTGCCCGCGTCGCCCACGGCCCAGCCGCGGCCACTGTCGGTCAGGCTGATGTCGGCGATGAAGTTGCCCTGCGGCAGCGGGCGCTGCCAGCACCAGCCGGCCGTGGCTTCGCCGCTGCAGCCCAGGCCTTGCACCAGGGCCAGGTTGGCCGCGCGGGTGGCGCTGTTCGCGGTGGTCGGGCTTTCCGCTGCGGCAGGGTCGTCGCCGCCGCCACCGCAGGCCCCCAGCAGCAGGGTCAACAGCAACGCCACGCAGCGGGGCGCCGCTGCAGGCCGGCTCGGGCCCCGCGCAGCCCGGGCGGACCCGGTGTTGGACGGCCGGTGTGGGGTCTGCATGGACTGCTTCTCCTTTGTTCTCTTGTAGGGTGATGCCGCCCGCACACCAAGGGCAGGCGTTGGCAGTTTCCCACGTCTGCCCGCCGTGTTGGCGTGCGCCGGGGCGGCCCGCCCTGCTGCAGACACGGCTACAGTGCGCTCCGGGGGCCCGCGGTGCGGGCCTGCAGACCAAAGAGGTTCACGCCATGTTTCCCAACCACGTCACGCTGGTCGATGTCGGGCCCCGCGATGGCTTGCAGAACGAGTCGCAGCCGGTGGCCGCGACGCACAAGATCGAGCTGGTGCACCGGCTGCAGGCCGCGGGTTTTCGCGAAATCGAAGTCACCAGCTTCGTCAGCCCCAAGTGGGTGCCGCAGATGGCCGACAACGCGGCCGTGATGGCCGGCGTGCAGCGCCAGGCCGGTGTGCGCTACAGCGTGCTCACGCCCAACATGAAAGGCCTGGAAGCGGCGCTGTCCGCACCGCGCGCGCAGTGGCCCGACGAGGTGGTGGTGTTCGCCGCCGCCAGTGAAGCCTTCAGTCAGCGCAACATCAATTGCAGCATCGCGCAGAGCGTCGAGCGTTTTGCGCCCGTGGTGACTGCCGCGCACGAAGCAGGCGTGAAGGTGCGGGCCGCGGTGTCCGTGGCGCTGGGCTGCCCCTACCAGGGCGACGTGTCGGCCGACGAGGTGGAACATGTGGTGCGCCTGATGAAGGACATTGGCGTGGACCATTGCGGCATTGCCGACACCATCGGCGTGGGCACGCCGGTGCGTGTGCAGGCGGCCATGGAACGCGCGCTGCGCCACTTTCCGCTGGTGGAAGTGAGCGGCCATTTCCACGACACCTATGGGCAGGCGCTGGCCAACATCCTGGCCTGCCTGCAGATGGGCATCCACACCTTTGACAGCAGCATCGCCGGGCTGGGCGGCTGCCCTTACGCCAAGGGCGCCACCGGCAACGTGGCGACCGAAGACGTGGTGTTCATGCTGCACGGCATGGGCATCCACACCGGCCTGGACCTGGACGCGCTGGTGGACGCCGGCGCCTACATCAGCCAGGTGCTGGGCCGGCCGCCGGTGTCGCGCGTGGCCAAGGCTTTGCTGACGAAGCGCGGCGCGGCGCTGGCCGCGCAGCAGGCCGCGGCGTGAACGCTGAAGCCAGCACCACCGCGAGGCCCGAAGGGTTTGTGCGCGTGGCCCAGGCCCTGCGGGCGCAGGGCCACCCGCACGAAGCGCGCTGGCTGGACGTGCCCGCCCGCACGGCCCAGGAAGCGGCCGACGTGTTGGGTGTGACGGTGGCGCAGATCGCCAAGAGCGTGGTCTTCAGGCGCAAGGCCGACGACACGGCAGTGCTGGTGGTCACGTCGGGCGACCGCCGCGTTGACGAAAAGCGGGTGGCCGCCATCACCGGCGCGCTGGGCCGCGCCGACGCCGACTTCGTGAAGGCCCGCACCGGTTTTTCCATCGGTGGCGTGTCGCCGCTGGCGCATGCCGAAGCAACCGTGATGCTGATCGACCGCGAGCTGTTCCGGTTTGAAGAGATCTGGGCCGCAGCCGGCCACCCCAATGGCGTGTTCAGGATGACGCCCCAGCAGCTGGTGCAGCTGACCGGCGCGCCCGTTACCGACGTGGTGCAGGCCCCCGGCCCCGGGGCTGCGCCATGAACACTCCGTCAGCCCCGCCTTCAGGCGCCGACGCCGCGGCGCCCGTGGCCAGCCCGTGCATCAACATCTGCCAGATGCACGCCGGCAGCGGCTGGTGCGCCGGTTGCCTGCGCACGCTGGACGAAATCGCCGGCTGGAGCCGGCTGGACGACACGGCCCGCCGCGCCGTGTGCGCGCAGCTGGACCGCCGCCGCACCGTGTGGCGCCAGATGCAGGCTGCGGGCGAAGCGCCCCAGGTGCTGGTGCCGCACCGCCCGCTGCTGCGCTGAACCGGGGTGCACCGTGAAAACCATCGTCTTCCATTTCGACCCCATCTCGCCCTTCGTGCACCTGGCGTTTCACCGCCTGCCCGAAGTGCTGCAGGGCTGCAGCTACGAGGTGGAATACCGGCCGGTGCTGTTTGCCGGCCTGTTGAAACACTGGGGCCACAAAGGCCCGGCCGAGATCGAACCGAAGCGCGCCTGGACCTTTCGGCACGTGCACTGGCTGGCGCAGCAGCAGGGGTTGGCGATGCAGACGCCGCTGCAGCACCCTTTCAACCCGCTGCCGTTGCTGCGCCTGGCGCTGGCCGCCGGCCCCAACCGCCAGGTGGTGGAAGCCGTGCTGGCCCACGTGTGGCAGGGCGGCGGTGACGCCAACGACCCCGCACGGCTGGCCGCGCTGCGCGAGCGGCTGGCGCCGGCGCGCGACCCCGACGGCGACGACGTGAAAGCGCAGTTGCGCCAGCTGACCGGGCAGGCGGTGGCGGAAGGCCTGTTCGGCGTGCCCACGCTCACGCTGCAGGGCCGCCATTTCTGGGGCCTGGACGCGCTGCCCATGCTGCGTGACGCGTTGCAGGGCGGCGCCTGGTTCGACGGGCCCGGCTGGGACGACGCCGGTCTGCCGCGCAACGGCGTGGTGCGGCGTTGATGTCTGTCGGCTGCGCGGCCGCCGCGTACACGCTGTGACGACACCGTGACCACGCCGTGACCTTCACTCCAGTGCCGGCCCACGGCACGCACACCGCCGACAGCCGCTACGCCTGGCAGCGGCTGTTGTGTGCGCTGGGCCTGATGACCATCGGCTCCAGCGCCATGTATGTCGTGGCCGTGGTGCTGCCCGCCGTGCAGACTGAATTCGGCTCCAGCCGGTCCGAGGCTTCGCTGCCCTACACGCTGATGATGGTGGGCTTCGGTCTGGGCGGCATCGGCATGGGCCGGCTGGCCGACCGGCGCGGCGTGACGTGGCCGCTGATGATCGGCGCCGCGGGCCTGTCGCTGGGTTTTGTCGCGGCCGCAGCGGCCACCAGCCTGGTGTGGTTTGCACTGGCGCACGGGCTGCTGCTGGGCCTGCTGGGCAGCTCGGCCACCTTTGCGCCGCTGGTGGCCGACACCTCGCAATGGTTCGTGCGGCGCCGCGGCATCGCGGTGGCCGTGTGCGCCAGCGGCAACTACCTGGCCGGTGCGCTGTGGCCACCTTTGGTGCAGCAGGTGGTGCAAAGCCACGGCTGGCGCACCGCCTACCTGATGCTGGCGGTGGTGTGTGCCACTGGTGTGCCCCTGCTGGCGTGGTTCATGCGGCCCCGGCCACCGGCCGCGGTGGCGGCCCACCCGCAGGCCGCCACCGGTGGCCGCCAGCCCCCTGCCGTCACGCCGTCAGAGCGGCCCTTCGGCCTGCACATGAACACCGCGCAGGCGCTGCTGTGCCTGGCCGGCGTGGCCTGCTGCGTGGCCATGGCCATGCCGCAGGTGCACATCGTGGCCTACTGCGCCGACCTGGGTTTTGGCGCCGCGCGGGGCGCCGAGATGCTGTCGCTGATGCTGGCGTGCGGCATCGTCAGCCGGCTGGTTTCGGGCTACATCTGCGACCGCATCGGCGGCATCCGCACGCTGTTGCTGGGTTCGGTGCTGCAGGGGTTGTCGCTGCTGCTGTTCATCCCGTTCAACGGCCTGGTGTCGCTGTACCTGGTGTCGGCGCTGTTCGGGCTGTTCCAGGGCGGCATCGTGCCCAGCTACGCCATCATCGTGCGCGAGCACTTTCCACCGGCACAGGCCGGAGCACGCGTGGGCGCGGTGCTGTTTGCCACGCTGCTGGGCATGGCGCTGGGCGGCTGGATGTCGGGCAAGGTGTTCGACCTCACCGGCTCCTATGAAGCGGCGTTCATCAACGGCGTGCTGTGGAACCTGGTGAACCTGAGCGTGGTGCTGTTCCTGCTGCGCCGCACGCTGCGCGCGCAACGCGCCGCGGCGTAGTTTTCAACCGTCGCGCAGCAGCGCCGTCAACTCGTCAGCGCCCAGGGGCAGGCCCTGGTCCTGGCCTTCCAGGATGCCGTCGGCCAGGCTGCGCTTGCTGCCGTGCAGCGCGATGATCTTTTCTTCCACCGAGCCGGCGGTGACCAGGCGGTACACCGTCACCGGCCGATGCTGCCCGATGCGGTGGGCGCGGCCGAGCGCCTGGTCTTCGGCGGCCGGGTTCCACCACGGGTCGACGATGATCACGTAGTCGGCCGCCGTCAGGTTCAGGCCAAAACCGCCGGCCTTTAGGCTGATGAGGAACAGGTCGCCCTCGCCGCGCTGGAACGCGGCCACGCGTTCGCTGCGCTGCGCCGCCGGCGTGCTGCCGTCCAGGTACTGGTGGCTCAGGCCGGCGGCCTGCAGGCGCTGGCCCAGCAGTTTCAGGAAGTCGGTGAACTGGCTGAACACCAGCGCCTTGTGGCGGCCGGCCACCAGTTCGATGGCGAGTTGCTCGAACTCGTGCGCCTTGGCGCCGATCAGGCCCAGCTCGGGCGCCACCAGCCGCGGGTCGCACGCGGCGCGGCGCAGGCGTGTCAACTCGGCCAGCACGTGGAAGGCGGCTTGGCCGGGCGGTGCGTCAGCGGCCTGCGCCACACGCTGCAGCGCCGCGCGGCGTGCGGCTTCCAGAAAGGCACGTTCTTCGGGGCCGGGTTCCACGAGGTGCACGATCTCGGTGCGCGGTGGCAGGTCGCTGAGCACCTGCGCCTTGGTTCGGCGCAGCAGAAAGGGGCTGCAGATGCGGCGAAGGCGCTGCCGCGCGGCTTCGTCACCGTCGCGTTCGATGGGCCCTGCAAAACGTTCAGCAAAACGGCTTGCAGTGCCCAGCAGGCCGGGGTTGGTCAGGTTCATGATGGACCACAGGTCGGCCAGCCGGTTTTCCACCGGCGTGCCGGTCAGCGCCAGGCGAAAACCGGCCTGCAGGCTGGCCGCAGACTTAGCGCGTTTGGTGGCCGCGTTCTTCAGCGCCTGCGCTTCGTCCATCACCACCGTGGCCCAGGGAACGGCGGCGAAGGCCTCGCTGTCGATCTGCGACAGCGCATAGGACGCGATCACCACCTGGCCGGCAGCGGCGCTGCCCAGCACCGCTTGCCGGTCACCGTCGGCTGCGCCGTACACGGCCACCTGCAGGCTGGGCGCAAAGCGCAGCGTTTCGGCCAGCCAGTTGCCGCACACCGACGTGGGGGCCAGCACCAGCGCCGGGCCCAGCGCAGCCCGGTGCAGCAGCAGCGCCAGCGTCTGCACCGTCTTGCCCAGGCCCATGTCGTCGGCCAGGCAGGCACCCAGGCCTGCGTGGGCCAGCCGCGCCATCCAGGCATAACCTTCAGCCTGATAGGCGCGCAGTTGCGCCTGCAGCGACGTGGGCACCTCAGGCTGCAGGCCCGCGGAGTCGGCCAGGTGCTGCACGCGCTGCGTCCACGCCGGATCGCCGCTCAGCTGCGTGTTGGCCAGCGTGTCGGCCAGCCAGTTGCTGGCGGCCAGCGGCAGCTTCAGCGTGTCGCCGTCGGCCTGCGCCAGCGCCTTCAGTTCGGCCAGCTGGCGGCGCAGCTGTTCGGTCAACGCCAGGTAGGCGCCGTCGCCCAGCGCCAGAAAGCGGCTGCGGCGCGATTCGTGCGCCAGGTGCAGCAGCTGCTGCAGGCTGATCACGCGGCCTTCTTCCAGCGGCAGGTCGCCGTGCAGGCCCAGCCAGTCGGCGCCGCTGCGCACCTGCACCTGCAACTGCTCGGTGGCCACCGCCTGGATGCGCACCGGCTTGCCGCGTGGCCAGTCAACACTGCAGACGGCCGACAGGCGCGGCAGCTGTTCCAGCACCGCCAGGGCTTCTTCAGGCTCGGTCAGGGCCCAGGTGCAGTCGCCGCTTTCGGTGCCCGCCAGCTGCGGCAAGGCCTGCAGCACGCTGTTCAGCTGCAGCCGCTCGGCGCCCAGGTCGCGCTGGGTGGCCAGGTTCAGGCCGTCGTTGACAGTCAGCAGCCGCGGGCGGCCCAGCCCCGGCAGCACGGCGGGGCCGAAGCTGCCGAAGGGCTGCACCACCAGCCGCAGTTGCAGGCCCGCGCCCAGCGGGCTGAGCAGCGCGCGCAGCCGGCATTCGCTGGCCACTTCCTGGCCCGCGGTGGCGTCGCTGTGCAACTGGAAGTGGCCCGCCAGCACGCGCAGCGCGCCGTCCAGCTGGTCCTGGGCTTCCACTGGCACCGACCACTGCTTGGCCACCAGTTCGGCCACGCGGCGCTGCGCCGGGCTGACGCGGATCAGCCGCGCGCGGTCGGGTGCGTCGCGCAACACGCGCAGGTTGTTGCGGCGTTCGGTTTCGGGGCTGCCGCTGCGGCTGGCGAGGTGTTCGGGCTCTGGCGCGTCGGGTTCGCTGTCGCCGCTGGCGCCCTCGCCGCGGTCGTCATCGTCGCTGCGGGTACTCGTCAATGGGTCCAGCAGGTGGAACACAAAACGCTCGCTGCCGTCGGACAGGCGCTGGCGCCGCACTTCCAGCTGCGGCAGGCCTTCGCGCAGGTCCACCGGCTGCTCGGGAGCGTCGGCCAGCACCAGCTGCGGGTGGCCCACCAGCGCCACGGCGGCGCCCACGGTGTCCAGACGCAGCTTGCCGGGCGCCCACGACACGGCGTTGATGCAGCGCGCCACTGCAGCGTCGCGCGGGTCCAGGCTGTCGGCCTTCTTCAGGCGCGACAGTGGCACGGCCTTGCGCCGGCCCGGGCCGCGCACGCCCACCGTTTGTTCGAAAGGCACGATGCTGTCGACGCGGCCCTGGGCGTCCAGCGCCAGGTGCCATTGCAGAAGGCTGCTGCCGGCCTGCGGCGCCGCCTTGGCGCTGCTTTCGCCCAGCGCTTCGATGGCTGCCAGCGCGTCGCGCCAGGCCTCCCGCGGCGTGCCGAAGAACGACTCGGCCCAGGCGGCGTCGTGGGGGGGGTGTTGCGCCGGGTGCGCTGGTGCCGCTGTCTCCAGTGCGTGCGCTGGCGGTTCTTCAAGAAACGGGTCGTCTGCAGGCCAGGGCAAATCCAGCCGGCGTGCCGCCACGCCGGCCAGCACCGCCAGGCTGCCCAAGCCTTCGGCAAGCAGCAGTGCGCGGGTGGTGGACAGCGTGGCGTCTGTCCACCCCGCAGGCTGTTCACCCAGCCAGGCCGACAGCACGAGCCGGTGCGCGTGGGTCTCGAAGCTGGACTGTTCCCAGCTGTGCCGGGGGCCGTGGAAGGCTTGCCGCTGCAGCGGCGTGTCACCCAGGCGCACGGCGATGGCGTGCGCCCACAGGCCCCAGCCGTCTTCCACACGCGGTGTTCGGGTGCCGCTTTCCTGCACGCAGAACTTGCACGCCCACGCCCACAGCTTGGGGTCGGGCTGGGCCAGCAGCGACAACACGTACCACTGCAGCACGCGCGGTGGCGCCAGCCCGCGTTTGGCGTGCAGCACTTCTGCGGCGGTCTTCAGGCCCGTGCGAAAGGCCTCCATCGCAGCCGGCCATTGCCCCTGGCGGGCCTGCAGCGCCGCCTTCAGCTGCAGCACGGCGTGGCCGTGCAGCCCTTCCAGCGCGTGCGCGGCCGCCCGTGTGTCGCCCGCCATCAGGTTGTTTTCAGCACTCACCAGCCGCAGCAGTGGCGGCATCTGGTCGCGCTGCTGCTGCACCTCATGTTGCAAGGCACGCAGCACGGGTTGGTAGAAGGCGCCGGCCAGGTGGTAGCTGCGCATCAGCAGTTGCAGCACCGTGTGCCGAAGCGCGGGCTGCGCCTGCGCCCACAGCGTGGGCATGAAGGGTTGGCACAGGGCCTGCACCAGCACCTCGGGTTCACGCGCCGGGCCCAGCACGCGCAGCCGGGTCTGCTCGAAGGTGTCGACGCTGCAGCCGCTGTACAGCAGCAGCCGCGCCAGCGCCGGCAGCTCTTCGCGACGGGTGTAGCGCGGCGGCGGCACCGGCCCGCCTGGCGCGACATGGCTGGCAGAAGCCCGCGCCCAGGCCTGCCACGCCGGTTCACCGGCAGCCATCAGCACGCGCGGCAGTGCCCGGTGCAGGTCCGCAGCCGGCACTTCGTGCAGATGGGCGTGGTTGATGGCCACGCGCCGGCCGGCCACCAGCGTGGCCAGCATTTGCTTCAGGTCGGTGCGTGTGAACGCGACGCCGGCGCTGGTGTTGCGCTGCAGCTGGCGCAGGAAGGCCAGCAGCCAGTCGCTGCTGCACGGCATGCCGGCCAGGCACAGGGTGTCGTAGACCGTCTCCTGGTCGCACTGCGGCAGTTCATCGGCCTGGCCCAGCCCGGATGCCGAGCCGCTGCCGAACAGGTCAGCAGCTTCGGGCCCTTGACGTGCGGCACCGGACCGCGCCGTTTCCAAGGGTGCTTTGGCTTCGCTGGGGCTGTTCACCGCGTCGGGCGGCAGATCGGGCGGCAGGCGGGGTCGCATACGGGGGTGGGGGCTGCAGGGGCGGCAAAAGCGGCAAGGGCGGCAGGGACGGCAAAGGCGGTAGGGGCGCCACCCGGGCGGTGTGGCCTTGAAGTGGCGGTCGGTTGCACGGCAGCATGCTCGGCCCGGCATTGTGTCAAGCCTGCCGGCGGGCCTGGCGGTGCAGCGGCTGCAAACCCCGGCCGGCGCTGCGGTGAGTGCGCCGCGGACCATCGGGCGGGTTTCGCGGCACTGCACTTCGGAGATAAACTCCACGCCCGGTTCAGAGGGGCGCCGCTTTCGCGTGCCGCACCCGATGGCCGGTTTGAGTGCCTTGCCACCCCGCCTTTGTCGAGGTTTGCCGATGGACGTCATGAAGCGGAACAATGTGGTGGTGTCGGGGCGCGGGCAGCAGCCGCTCGTCTTTGCGCACGGGTTCGGGTGCGACCAGCAGATGTGGCGTTTTGTGGCGCCGGCGTTCGAGCCCACACACCGGGTCGTGCTGTTTGATCACATCGGCTGCGGCCATTCCGACATGTCGGCCTACCAGCAGGAACGTCACTCCAATCTGGCCGGCTATGCGTCGGACCTGGTGGACATTCTTGAACAGGCCGACCTGAAAGACGCCGTCGTCGTGGGGCACTCGGTGAGCGCCATCATTGCCGTGCTCGCGGCCATCCGGGTTCCTCACCGCGTGGCCCGTCTGGTGCTGGTGGCCCCGTCGCCGCGCTACCTGAACGACCCGCCCGACTATGTGGGTGGTTTCGAGCGCGCCGACATCGACGCCTTGATGGACATGATGGAAAGCAACCTGCTGGGCTGGGCCGACTTTTTGGCGCCCGCCGTGATGGGTGCTTCCAGTCCGCAGGAGTTGACCACCGAGCTGAAAGAAAGCTTCTGTGCCGCCGACCCCTACATCACGCGCCGGTTTGCCATCGCCACGTTCATGGGCGACAACCGGGCCGACCTGCCGCGGCTGCAGGTGCCTTCGCTGATCATCCAGTGCGCTGACGACGCCATCGCCCCCCCGGCGGTGGGCCGGTACATGCATGCCCATCTGAAGAACAGCACGCTGCGCGTCATTCAGGCCTCGGGCCATTGCCCGCACATGACCCATCCCGTGGAAACCACGGCCCTGATCCAAGAGTATCTGGCAGCACCTTGAACGCCGCTGAAGTGGCCGCGCTCGACCGCCTGCCTTGCGGTTGGCTCAGCCTGGATACAAAGGGTCGGGTGTGCGCCTGCAACGCCACACTGTGTGGCTTGCTGGACCTGACGCCCGAGCAGTTGCGCGGGCGCGACTTCGACAGCCTGCTGACCCGCCCCTCACGGGTGCTGTACCAGAGCCACCTGCAGCCGCTGCTGCGCCTGCACGGCCACGTTGAAGAGTTTTCGCTGACCTTTGACCTGGGTGCAGGCCAGACCCTGGACGCCCTGGTCTACAGCACCAAGTCGCCCGCAGACGGCGCGGCCGACGACAGCGAAGCCGCTCTGATCGAACTGGTCGTTGCCAGCCTCAGGAAGCGCCGAGGCATTGAAGACCAGATGCTGCGCATCAAGCGCGCGGCCGACCATGCCCCGGGCATGATCTTCCAGTTGATGCTTGGTGCCGATGGGCGCTGGCATTTTCCGTACACCAGCGAAGCCATACGGCGCCTGTATGGCGTCAGCTCGCAGGAGGCCAGCGAGTCGGCCGAGACGCTGTTCCGCCTGCTCAGCCCCGAAACACGTGACCGGCTGGCCCGGGGCTTGCAAGCGGCCTCCCACGCCGAGCGCGATTGGCACGACGTCTTCCAGGTGCAGCTGCCGAACAGTGCGCCGCGCTGGCACGAGGCCCACGCCACGCCCCGGCGCCTGGCCAACGGCGTGACCCTGTGGCATGGCCACTGTGCTGACGTGACCGACCGGCGCGCGCTGGAAACTGCCGCGGCTGACCGGCAGGCGCTGGCCACCATCCACCAGGCGCAGAGCGAGTTCCTCGCCCGGGTGAGTCACGAGCTTCGCACGCCATTGAACGGCATCCTGGGCTTTACGCATCTGATCGCCAACGACAAGGCCGACAACCTCAGCGCCGAGCAGCGCGAGCGCCTGGCCGTGCTGACGGCGTCGGGCCGCCACCTGCTGGGGCTGGTGAACGAGGTGCTGGAAGTCACCACCATCGAAGCCGGTCGGCTGACGGTGGAACTGGAGCCCGTGGCGCTGCGGCCCGTGCTGGAACTGGCTCTGCAGACGGCACAGGAGCAGGCCCGCATCTCGCATGTGGTGGTGCTGCCGCTGGAATGCTCGGCCGACCTGTGGGTGCACTCCAACGAACAGCGACTGCTGCAGGTGCTGGGCAATCTGCTGTCCAACGCGATCAAGTACAACCGCCCCGCAGGCACAGTGCAGCTGCAGGTCCGATCCGACGTGGCCGGCGTTCACGTCGACGTGGTCGACACCGGCCGGGGCCTGTCGGAAGCGCAGCGCACGGCGCTGTTCCAGCCCTTCAACCGGCTGGGTGCCGAGAGGACTGCGGTGCAAGGCCATGGCCTGGGCCTGGTCATCACCAAGCAGCTGTTGACCCTGCTGGGCGCCACGCTGACGGTCAGCAGCCAGATGGGCCGGGGGTCCCGCTTTTCAGTGCACCTGCCCGCTGTAGAAAGCGTGGTTGTGGCCGCACCCGCGCAAGCGCTGCCCCCACCGACAACGGCACCAGCAGCCCCCGGTGACGCCACCCGCGCGAAGGTGTTGTACGTGGAAGATGACGCAGTCAACGGCATCCTGATGGAGTCCATCCTGGGCATGCGGCCCGGCATCGCTCTGCGGATCGCTACCACCGGCGCCGACGCCTGCGAGATGGCACAGCGGCAACCGCCGGACGTGCTGCTGATCGACATGCACCTGCCCGACACCAACGGCATTGCGCTGCTGGCGACGCTGCGCATGGCGGAAGGCCTGGCGCAGGTGCCCGCCATCATGGTGTCGGCCGGCGCGCGGCGGCAGGACATCGACAACGCCTTGGCCAGTGGTTTTTCGGGTTACTGGACCAAGCCGCTGGACGTGGACCGCACGCTCAATGAGCTGGACAAGCTGTTGGGCGGGTAGGCTGGGGCTCGATCGGCCGCGCACGCCGCCGCAGGCATGCCTGCAGGCTAGCATTGCCGCCATGCGTGTACACCTTGCCTTCTTCTTGGCCGCCCTGCTGCTGCCCCTGGTGACGCAGGCGCAGGCGGTGGAAGAAGTGCCCTTCATCACCACGCCCGACAACGTGACGCTGGCGATGCTGCAACTGGCCGGCGTGCGGCGCGGCGACCACGTCATCGACCTGGGCAGCGGCGACGGCCGCATCGTCATCACCGCGGCGCGCCGCTTTGGCGCCAGCGGGCTGGGCGTGGAGATCGTGCCTGACCTGGTGGAACGCAGCCGTGAATCGGCCCGCAAGGCCGGTGTGCAGCAGCGCGTGGAGTTTCGCGTGCAGGACTTGTTCAAGACCGACCTGTCCCGGGCCAGCGTCATCACGATGTACCTGCTGCCCGAGGTGAACCTGCAGTTGCGGCCGTTGTTGCTGCAACTGGCACCCGGCACACGCATCGTGTCGCATGACTGGGACATGGGCGACTGGCTGCCCGACCAGACCTTGACCGTTGCAGCCCCCGACAAGACCATCGGCCGCGAGAAAGTGAGCCGCCTGCGCCGCTGGGTGGTGCCGGCGCGTGCCGAGGGCCTGTGGTGCGGCGCTGGCGGTGTGCAGCTGCGCCTGACGCAGCGCTACCAGGCGGTGCAGGGGCAGTGGCGGCAGGGTGACCGTGAATGGGCGCTGCACGGCGCGCTGCAAGGGCCGCTGCTGCAACTGGTGGGCGAGGGGACTGCAGACCCGGTGTCTGCGGTGGCCGGCACACCCGCGCGTGGCCGTGCTGGCCCAGCGAGCCCGCAGCCGGGAACGTTGCAGGGCCGGCTGGATGACGGGCGCATGGTTTTGCAGTGCCGCGACCTGGCGCTGCGCGGCCCGGTGGAACTGCACCGCACCACTGCGGGGGCCTGCAGCGGCTGATCGGTTTCCACCGGCGGCGGCGCCGGTTCATGGTGCGGGTGCAGGTGTAGGGTACTGCCCAACGCGGCCGGCGAGCACTTCGGCCGCCTGCCGCACGTGGCGGGGCACATAGGCGCTGGTGTCGATGACGGCGTCGCAGTGCTGACCTTGCAGTACTGAAAGGTCGCGGTTGCGGTCGGCCAGCAGGTGGCGCGCCTGCGGAAACAAGGCCGCGTTGCTGTGGCCGCGGTGCAGCAGCGTCAGTTCATGGCCGGCCGCCAACGCGGCTTCGGCAATGTGGAGGCCCAGAAAACGGGTGCCGCCCAGGATGAGGATTCGGGCCATGGGCACGCATGGTACGGTGCAGTGCGGCGTGCTTGCGACCGCCTGTGCGGGCTCTCAGGGTACGTGCCTGCGGGCCTGCAGGCACGTACCCTTTGGCAGCGCTCAGCGCACGAACAGCGCCTGGTGGCGGTCGCGCAGCAGGTTCTTCTGCACCTTGCCCATGGTGTTGCGTGGCAGTTCGGCGAGAACCTCCACGAACTTGGGCACCTTGAAGTTGGCTATCTGCTGCTTCAGCGCCGCCGTGACCGCAGCGCCGTCCAGCGTGGAACCCGGCTTGGCCACCAGCACGGCCACCACGGCTTCGCCAAAGTCGGGGTGCGGCACGCCAATGACCGCGCTCTCGGCCACGCCTTCCATGTCATTGATGAAACCTTCGATCTCTGCTGGGTAGACGTTGTAGCCGCCGCTGATGATCAGGTCCTTGCTGCGCCCGACGATGGTGACGTAGCCGTCGCTGTCGATGCGGCCCACGTCACCGGTCTTGAACCACAGGTCGGTGGTGAATTCATCGGCGGTTTTCTCTGGCATGCGCCAGTAGCCCTTGAAGACATTCGGGCCCTTCACTTCGATGTTGCCGATCTCACCCGTGGCCACCGGCATGCCCTTGTCGCTGCGCACGCGCACGCCCACGCCAGGCAGCGCCGGGCCCACGGTGCCGCCGCGGCGGGCGCTTTCGGGCCGGTAGGGGTTGCTGGTCAGCATCACGGTTTCGCTCATGCCGTAGCGTTCCAGGATGGTGTGGCCACAACGCTGCTGGAAGGCCTTGAAGGTTTCCAGCAGCAGCGGCGCCGAGCCGCTGACAAACAGGCGCATCTGCTGGCAGGCCTGCGCATTGAAACGCGGCTCGGCCAGCAGCCGCACGTACAGCGTGGGCACGCCCATGAAGACAGTGGTCTCGGGCAAGCGCGCCGCGGCGGCGCGCGGGTCGAAGCGCGAAAACCAGATCATCCGGGCGCCGGCCAGCAGCGCGCCATGACTCGCCACGAACAGGCCGTGCACGTGGAAAATGGGCAGCGCGTGCAGCAGCACGTCGCTGCTCTGCCAGCCCCAGGCGGTCTTCAGCACCTGCGCGTTGGACAGCAGGTTGCGGTGCGTCAGCATCGCGCCCTTGCTGCGGCCGGTGGTTCCGCTGGTGTACAGGATGGCGGCCAGGTCGTCAGCGCCGCGCTGCACCGGCGTGTGCTGGGTGCCCTGGAAGGCCGCGCGGTCCAGCAGCGTGCCCGTGCGGTCGTCGTTCAGCGTGAACACATGCGCGGTGCCGGCCAGGAAGGCGATCTTGCTCACCCAGCCGAAGTTCTGGCCCGCGCACACCACCACGGCAGGTTTGGCGTTGCCGATGAAGTATTCGATCTCGGCCGCCTGGTAGGCGGTGTTCAGCGGCAGGAACACGTGGCCGGCGCGCAGCACGGCCAGGTACAGCATCAGCGCTTCGACGCTCTTTTCCGTCTGTACCGCAATGCGTGAAGCAGCCGGCAGTGCCAGCGACTCCAGCAGGTTGGCCATCATGGCCGTGCCGCGTTCGATGTCCGCCCAGCTGTAGTACAGCGGCTCAGGCGTGTCGGCGGTTTCGATGGCCGTGGCTTGCAGGTCAGCCGGAAAGGCCGCGCGCAGCGCCACGAAGAGGTTGTCGTTTTTCATCAGGGCTTTGTTGGGCCGGCAGGTGCAAGGGGTGCCCTGTCACCGGCCAGTCAGTCCAGTTTGGCCCCTGAATTCTTCACCACTTCAGCCCAACGCTTTACTTCGCTGCCCACGAAGCGGCCAAAGTCGTCGCCCCACAGGTTCGGGGTTTCTGCGCCCAGGCCGTTCCACATGGCCTTCAGGTCGTCGCCGTTCAAGGCCTTGCGCATCTCGGCCGTCATCTGCTGCACCACGTCTTTGGGTGTGGCCTTCGGCGCCCAGATGCCGTACCAGGTGGCCACCTTGTAGCTGGGCACACCCGCTTCCACCGTGGTGGGCAGGTTGGGAAACCCGGGCGCGCGCTTGTCGCTGGCCACGGCAATGGCGCGCAGGCGGCCGCTCTTGATGTGGGTGGCGCTGCTGCCCAGGCCGTCAAACATCAGGTCCAGCTGGCCGGCAATCAGATCCTGCAGCGCCGGGCCGGCGCCGCGGTACGGAATGTGGGTGATGAAGGTCTTGGTCTGCAGCTTGAACAGTTCACCGGCCAGGTGGTGGCTGGTGCCGTTGCCGGCCGAGCCGTAGTTCAGCCGCGCCGGGTTCTTGCGCAGGAAGTCCAGCAGTTCGGGCATGGTGCTGGCGTTGACCTTGGCCGGGTTGACCACGATGACCTGCGGCACGCTGGACACCAGGCCCACGGGCACGAAGTCGGTCTCGATGTTGTAGTCGAGCTTCGGGTACATCGAAGGCGCAATGGCGTGGTGCACCGCGCCCATGAAAAAGGTGTAGCCGTCGGGCGCGGCCTTGGCCGCAATGCCCGCGCCCAGCGTGCCGCCGGCGCCGCCCTTGTTGTCGATGACAAACTGCCGGCCCAGGTTGCGTGTCATGGCTGCAAACAACGGGCGCGCAAAGGCGTCGGTGCCGCCACCCGGCGGGAAGGGCACGACCACGGTGACCGGTTTGGTGGGCCAGCCCGCCTGGGCCTGGGCCCAGGGCGTTGCAACGGCGGCAGCGCCCGCTGCCAGCGCCTGGCGGCGGTTCAGGGTGTTCATGGCTCGTCTCCTGGAATCTTGTGGGGAACTTCGGGGGTCGGGAACAGGTTGCAACGCTACAGGGGGCTGGTGATGGCACGCGAGCGGGCCACTTCGCCCTGGCGGAACTTGGCGTGGCTGGCCTCCACCTTGGGCAGGTCGTACAGGTAATTCACCATCATGCCGAAAGACTGCTTCAGCCCCTTGGGCGACAGGTCGCCGCGTGGGTTGATGCGTTCCAGCCGAGCGCCATTGTCAAGGTGAAAGCGGGCCACGGGGTCGCCCTTGGGGGTTGGTGAAAGCCCCAACAGGTAGGCGCCGCACAGGCGGTTCAGCGCGGCGTGGTCGTCGTCGTTCATGGCTTCGTGTACCGCCCGGGACTGCAGCGCCTTCAGGTCGCCCTTGCACATGTGCAGCAACCGCGCCTGTGCGGCTTGCAGGTCGGCCAGTGCACCCTTGCGCACCTGGGGCAGCGCGGCCAGGTCCGGCTCGGACAGCAACCAGGCCGAGAAGCCGGGAATCGGCGACAGCGTGCAGAAGGTCTTCAGGCGCGGCAGTTCGCGCTGCAACTGCTGCGCCACTGTCTTGATGAGGAAGTTGCCCAGGCTCACGCCGCGCAGGCCGGGCTCGCAGTTGCTGATGCTGTAGAACGCCGCGACGCGAAAGCGGTCGGGCAGCAGCGGCGTGCTGGCCTTGTCGATCAGCGGCGCGATGGCGCCGGGCATCTCGGGCAGCAGCGCCACTTCCACGAAGATCAACGGCTCGTCGGGCAGCTGCGGGTGGAAGAAGGCGAAGCAGCGGCGGTCGGGCTGCAGCCGGCGGCGCAGGTCGTCCCAGCCGTCTACGGCGTGCACGGCTTCGTGGTGGATGATCTTTTCCAGCAGCTGCGCCGGCGCATTCCAGTCCACGCGCTTCATATGCAGGAAGCCGGGGTTGAACCACGAGGTCAGCAGGTGCAGCAGGTCGGCCTCGATCACCTGCAGTTCGGGCCGGGCTTTCAGGCGCGCCAGCAGGGTACGACGCAGCCGCAGCACGGCGGCGGTGCCGCCGGGCATTCGGTTCAGACGCCTGAAAAGTTCCTGCCGCGCCGGTTCAGCGGCACGCGTCAGGCGCAGCAGCGTCTTGGCGCCCGGGTCTTGGGCGTAGTCCTGGGCCAGCTGCAGCACCTGTTGCGGGTCGGGGCTGAGGTCGCTGGCCAGGAAGTCGAAGAACCCGTCCAGTGCCCCGTCTTCCAGGGTGTCCAGGCTGTGGATGACGTCGGTGGCAATGGCCATGCCGCCCAGTTCGCCCTTTTCGCCCAGCAGACGCTTGCAGTCGGCTTTCATGCGGCGCACCGTGCGCTGGTTGCGCTGGCGGGCCGTGATCTGGCGCAGGTCGTCGAACATCTTGGAGTGCCTTGTTTTTTCAGTGGGTGACTTCAAGACAACGACTCTGCAGGCGAAAGCTGAAGGGCTTGCAGTGTCACGCCAGGCAAAAAGGCGTGCACTGCGCCGCTGTTTTGCACGCACAGTGCCGCGGTGGGTGAAAGCCCCACTGAAAAGCAGACAATGCCGAAGCACGAGGACCCGTGTTGCAGGGATGGCACCGAGGCGGCATGACAAGCGCCCCGCAGGCCCCTGAAGCACTGGCACCGAACCCGGGGTGCAAGCCCAAGGCTTGTGCCCGTTGGCAACCTGACCAGGAGACTGTTCCCCATGAAACGCCGTCATCTTTTCGCCTTAGCCGCCCTGGCGGCGGCCGCCGGTTGCGCCCACGCGCAGGCGGGCAAGGAAGTGAAGATCGCCCTCATCGCCAGCAAGACCGGCCCGCTGGAAGCCTATGCCAAGCAGACCATCGTCGGCTTCATGATGGGCCTGGATTACGCCACCGGCGGCACCATGACCGTGGCCGGCCGCAAGCTGGTGGTGATTGAAAAAGACGACCAGGGCAAACCCGACGTGGGCAAGGCCGCGCTGGCCGCCGCCTACGCCGACGACAAGGCCGACATCGCTGTCGGCCCCACCGCCAGCCC
>JAYSXE010000306.1:0-12616 GCA_043717565.1 Burkholderiales bacterium
CCCGATGGTGCGGATGTTCTGCGTCACGTCTTCGCCGGTTTCGCCGTCGCCGCGCGTGCTGGCCTGCACCAGCATGCCGTTTTCATAGCGCAGGTTGATGGCCAGCCCGTCGAACTTCAGCTCGGCGTTGTACTCGATGGCTTCAGCCGCTGCCGCTGCCGCTTCAACTGCCGTTGGCAGTTCCAGTTCACGCCGCACCCTGTCGTCAAAGGCCTGCGCGCCGGCTGCCGTGGTGTCGGTTTCGGTGCGGATGCTGAGCATGGGCACAACGTGCCAAACGGGGGTGAAGCCCTGCAGCACGGCGCCGCCCACGCGCTGGGTAGGTGAATCAGCGGTCAGCAGTTCAGGGTGCGCGGCTTCCAGCGCCTGCAGCTCGCGGAACAGTCGGTCGTACTCGGCGTCCGGCACCTCGGGTGCGTCCAGCACGTAGTAGCGGTGGGCGTGGTGGTGCAGTTGCTGGCGCAGTTCGGCAGCGCGTTGCAAGGGGTTGGTGTCGGGCATGGTCACGATTCTGACGCTGGCTGCGCGCGCCACAGGCGCGCACGCGGTGTCGCCGCGGCGGGCAAGCTCAGCTGAACAGCCGCCGCGCCGCCGGCGAACCCGCTGCCAGGTCCAGCGCCCGCAGCTGCTTGTACAGGTCTTCCAGCTCGCGCCCGATGGTGGCAAAGGCCTGCAGGCTGAGCGGCACGCCTTCGTTGTCCACTGCCGTGGCGTCAAGGCCCGAGGCCAGTTCGTTGACGACGCGGTAGAACATCGGAAAGGGTTCGATCACTTCGTCGATGTGCGGCACGTCCAGCGTCAACACGCATTCGCGCACGGCGCTCGCCTGGGGGTCTTCGGCGGTGGCGGCATGGCCGTCGACCGACAGCGCCAGCAGGGGTGGCGCGCCGGGTTCACTGGCCAGCAGCAGCATGCGGCCGGGCACCGCGCTGGGCGCGAAGCCGTGGCGGGCTGCCAGTTGCTGCACAAAGGCCACCGACCAGGCCACGCCGTTGCTGCGCAGCGTGATGTTCAACTGCGCGTCCAGCGGGCTGGTCAGCGCGTCCAGTTCACGCGCACGCGCCACCTCGTCCAGCATGTCGGGGAATTCGGGGTTGGCGCCGATGGCTTCGGCGTAGGCCTGCACCTTCTGCACGAATTCCGAATATTCGATTTCGTTCAGTGGCCCGCCGCGGTTGGCCATCTGCACGCCGGCCTGCATCTCGCTGTAGTGCCGGTCGGCCGCAGGCGCTTCCCATTCGCCGGTGTCGACGTCCAGGCCCTCGATGTAGAAAGGCTTGCCGCCGGCGCGCCGCGACGGTGGTATGTGCGCCAAGGCCAGTTCGCCAGAGATGGGGGCGTCAAGCCGCAACGCCACCAGGGCATCGATCAAAGCGTCCAGCCGCGGCGCGTTGCGGCGCGGCACCCGGGCCGGTGGGGCCAGGCCCGCACCGGCGCCGGGGTCGGAGCCAAGCTCGCCAGGGCGGGTGTCGGCAAAGGCACGCGACGCCAGCGCGTCCAGCCCCAGGCCCGCCCCTTCCATGGCCGGTTCGAAGCGCGAAGACACGGCTTCTTCCAGCGTCATCGGCCGCGGGCGCAGACGGCGGGCCTGCCACCAGGCGTGCCCGGCCAGCAGAGCCAGCACGGCAGCGGCCAGCAGTGCCAGCGCAAGGGTCAGGTTCATGCCCTGCGACCTTGGTGCATGGCGCCGTTCAGGCGGCTTCGGCCATGCTGAGTGCCGACTCCATGTCCACCGCCACGATGCGCGAAACGCCTTGTTCCTGCATCGTCACGCCGATCAACTGTTCGGCCATTTCCATGGCGATCTTGTTGTGGCTGATGAAGAGGAATTGGGTGCCCTTGCTCATTTCTGTGACCAGCTTGCGGTAGCGCTCGGTGTTGGCATCGTCCAGCGGTGCATCCACTTCGTCAAGCAGGCAGAAAGGCGCGGGGTTGAGCTGGAAGATGGCAAACACCAGCGCAATGGCGGTAAGCGCCTTCTCGCCGCCTGACAGCAGGTGGATGGTGCTGTTCTTCTTGCCCGGCGGCTGCGCCATCACCTGCACGCCGGCGTCCAGGATCTCGCTGCCGGTCATCACCAGGCGCGCATTGCCGCCGCCGAAGAGGCTGGGGAACATGCGGCCAAAGTGTTCGTTCACCTGGTTGAAGGTGTTGGCCAGCAGGTCGCGGGTCTCGAGGTCGATCTTCTTGATGGCGTCTTCCAGCGTGGCGATGGCTTCCTGCAGGTCGGCGTTCTGCGCGTCCAGGAAGGTCTTGCGTTCGCGCGAACTGGTCAGCTCGTCCAGCGCCGCCAGGTTCACCGCGCCCAGCGCGTTGATGTCTTTCTGGATGCTGTCGATCTCGGTCTGCAGGCCCCACAACTTCACGCCACCGGCTTCAATGGCCGCGCCCAGCTTTTCCAGGTCAACCTCGCCCGCCGTCAGTTGTTCCAGGTACTGCGCACCGCCCAGTTGCGCGGCCTGCTGCTCCAGTTGCAGCTTGGTGATCTGCTCGCGCAGCGGCTCCAGGCTGCGTTCGAAACCCAGCTTCTGCTCTTCGGCACGCTTGAGCTGCGCGCTCAGGTCGTCGTAGGTGCCGCGCGCCAGGCCCAGCGACTGCTCGCGTTCCAGCTTCAGCATCAGCGCCGACTGCAGGCCCGATTGCGCCGCGGCGTCGTCAAAGCTGCCCAGTTCCAGTTGCAGTTGCTGGCCGGCCTGAAGGTTGGAAGCCACCTGCGCGGCGGCCGTTTCGATGCTGCGCTGCAGTTCGCCCTGGCGCGCCTGCAGCGCACGCGACTGGAACCTGGCCTCCTGCGCCTGGCGCTCCAGCGCACGCTGCTGCTCGCGGGCGTCGGCCAGCTGGCGCTCGGCCGCGATCACCGCGTCGTCGAGTTCTGCATGGCGCTCTTGCGTGCTGCCCAGTTCGATGTCCAGTTCTTCGAAGCGGGCCTCGCCCAGCGCACGGCGCTCTTCCAGGCCCTGCAGCTGTTCGCCCAGTTCCGACAGCTCGTCACCCAGCTGGGTGCGGCGGCTGGTGGCGGCTTCGGCCTGCTGCGTCAGGCGCAGCAGTTCCACCTGCAGCGCGTGGGCGCGCGTCTGCGCTTCGGCCGCTTCACGGCGGGCCGACAGCAGGCGCTGCGAAGCGTCGGTGTAGGCCGCTTCCAGCCGCACCGAAGCGCTCTTGGCGTCGTCGGCCAGCAGCACCTGCGCGCGCTGCTGGCGGTCCAGGTTTTCAATCTCCTGCGCTCGCGCCAGCATGCCGGCCTGTTCGCTGTCGGGCGCGTAGAACGACACAGCGTGCTGCGACACCGTGTGGCCGGCGCGGGTCATGATGACCTCGCCGTGGCCCAGCTTGCTGCGCTGGGCCAGCGCCTCTTCAACGCTGGCAGCGGTGTAAACACCTTCCAACCAGTCGCCGAGTAAAGACTTCAGGTTGGCGTCACCCAGACGCAACAGCTCCAGCAGCCGGGGCAGCCCGTGGCTGGCCTGCCGCGCAGGCGCACCTGCAAAGTCCTGCAGCGCATAAAAAGCCAGCCGCGCCGGCGGTGCGTCACTGGCAAAAGCACGCACCGTGTCCAGCCGCCCCACGGCCAGCGCCTGGATGCGCTCACGCAACGCGGCTTCCAGCGCCGGTTCCCAGCCGGTTTCGATGTGCAGCTGCCGCCACAGGCCCTGCAGGCCGGACAGCCCGTGCTTGTCCAACCAGGGCTTGAGCTTGCCCTCGGTCTGCACTTTTTCCTGCAGCGCACGCAGCGCTTCCAACCGCGCGCCGATGTCGGCCAGCTTGCCGCCTTCGCGGTTGACGGCCTCTTGCGCGCTGCGGCGTTGCTCGTCCAGCGCCGGCACCTGTTCCTGCAGGTCCTGCAGGCGGGCTTCGGCTTCGGCAAAACCCTGTGAAGCCGTGCTGTCCTGCAGCTTCAGCGCCTGCAGGCGGGCCATGTCGGGCAGTTGCAGGCCCTTCTGCTCGCCGGCCAGCCGTTCCTGGCGCAGCTTCAGCGCGCGGCTTTGTTCTTCGACACTGCGGCTGTCGGCGGCCAGCACCTGAATCTGCTGCTGCACCTGGGCAACCGCGCTGCGCTGCTGGTTGCTGGTGGACTGCGCGCTGCGCACTGCGTCTTCCAGCGCCGGCAGCTGGCCGGCCTGGTCCTCGGCCTGCGCCAGCAGCACTTCGGCTTGCTCGTCGGCGCCCACCATCTGGCCGGCGATGGTCTCCAGCTCGGCGCGGGCGCTGTCCTGCCTTTCGCCCCACTGGCTGTTCTGCAGCTTCAGGTCGGCCAGGCGCGACTCGGCGCGCGCGCGGCCTTCAACAACATAGCGGATGCGCTCTTCCAGGCGGCTGACTTCCAGCGCCGCCTCGCCCATCAGGCCCTGCTTGGCGTGCAGCACGTCGTTGGCTTCGTGGTGCGCCTGGCGCACGTGTTCCATCTGCGCTTCCAGCTGGCGCAGTTCGGCCAGCCGGCTTTCCAGCGCGTTGGTGGCTTCGGCCACCGCGGCTTTGACGCGGGCTTCTTCGCTGGCTGCGTCACGGTGCTTCAGGAACCACAGCTGGTGCAGCTTCAGCGTGCCCTGCTCCTGCAGCGCGCGGTACTGGCCGGCCACCTCGGCCTGCTTTTCCAGCTTTTCCAGGTTGTTGTTCAGCTCGCGCAGGATGTCTTCCACGCGCGTCAGGTTCTCGCGTGTGTCCTTCAGCCGGTTTTCGGTCTCGCGGCGGCGTTCCTTGTACTTGCTGACACCCGCCGCTTCTTCCAAAAACAGGCGCAGTTCCTCGGGCCGGCTTTCGATGATGCGGCTGATGGTGCCCTGGCCGATGATGGCGTAGGCACGCGGGCCCAGGCCCGTGCCCAGGAACACGTCCTGCACATCCCGGCGCCGCACCGGCTGGTTGTTGATGAAGTAGCTGCTGGTGCCGTCGCGCGTGAGCGTGCGCTTCACGGCAATCTCGGCAAAGGCGTTCCACTGCCCACCGGCGCGCGCCAGGGTGTTGTCGAACACCAGTTCCACGCTGGCGCGGTTGGCCGGCTTGCGGTGGCCGCTGCCGCTGAAGATGACGTCTTGCATCGACTCGCCGCGCAGCTCGCTGGCCTTGCTTTCGCCCAACACCCAGCGCACGGCGTCCATGATGTTGCTCTTGCCGCAACCATTGGGCCCCACCACGCCCACCAGCTGCCCGGGCAACTGGAAGGTGGTGGGTTCGGCGAAGGACTTGAAGCCGGAGAGCTTGATCTGGGTAAGACGCATCGGCGGCGGGTGAAGGCGGTGGCGAAGCGGTTCGCAGCCCGCAAGCACTTGACCTAAGTGCTTGATTTGAATGAAAAAATGCACCCGAAACCGGGGTGCACCTGGGGGCGGATGATAGCATCGCGCCCGCCCTCGAACCGGGGGTCTGCCCCCTTCGGAAGCCCAGCGCACCATGGCCAGAAAATCCAGTCCGCCCCTGAACGAACGCCAGCCGCCGGCCACCCCGCCCAGTGCCCCCAGCCGCGAGCTGCAGGTGTTTGCGAACCCGGCACCCGAGCGCGACTACGTCATCCGCTTCGACGTGCCCGAGTTCACCTGCCTGTGCCCCTTGACCGGGCAGCCGGACTTTGCGCACTTCAGCATCGAGGTCGTGGCCGACCGGCAGTGCGTGGAAACCAAGAGCCTGAAGCAGTATTTCTGGAGCTTCCGCAACGAAGGCGCGTTCCACGAAAAGGTCAGCAACCAGATCGTCAGCGACATCGTTGCAGCCATCGCGCCGCGCTTCGTGCGGCTGCACGCCGACTGGTACGTGCGCGGCGGCATCCGCACTTTCGTGACGGTGGAACACCGCAAAAAGGGCTGGAAGGCGGCACCGGCCGTGGCCTTGCCCGGCGCGGCGGCTGCCTGATGGCGCGGTTGTCGGCCAGCGTTGCCCCGGCACCGGCACAGCCAGCGCCGCTGGCCACGAACGGCCGGCCGGCCTACCAGAAGTTTGCCGTCTCCGTTCATGCCAGCGCCATTGACGGCCAGGGTGCATTCGCTGATGAAGCCATTCCGCCGCGGCTGAAGATCGGCGAGATTCGCGGCGAGAGCATCACGGTGGACGAAGCCCGCATCCGCGCCACGCGCACCGAGCGCATCATGATCGTGGAGCTGTCGGGCAAGAAGGCCATCGACTTCAGCCGCTCGCCAGACCCCATGCGCTACACCAACCACAGCTGCCAGCCGAACGCGCGGCTGTGCATCCGCCAGGGGCGCGTGGAGTTCTACGCCGTGAAGGCCATACAGCTGGGCGAAGAGATCACGGTGGACTACGGCGAAACCCATCACGAAGGCCGGCTGCGCTGCCGCTGCGGCGTGGCGGGCTGTCGCGGCGCGCTCTGAAGCGGGCTTGCGCCCCTGGAAGCGCCGGGCAGCGCCGGGCACGGCAACGGGGCCGCAGGGATAATCCGGGTCATGAACCCGTTGCTGCAGCGCCTGCACCCCTACCCCTTTGAACGCTGGCGCGAGCTGACGGCCGGCATCACGCCCAACCCGGCCTACCGCCCCATCAGCCTGGGCATTGGCGAACCCAAGCACGCCACGCCGGCGCTGATCGAAGAGGCCTTGATGAAGGCCCTGCCCGGGCTTTCCAGCTACCCGGCCACCGCGGGCGAACCGGCGCTGCGCCAAGCCGTCGCCGGCTGGGTGCAGCGCCGCTACGGCGTGGCGCTGGACGCCGCCAAGCAGGTGCTGCCGGTGACCGGTTCACGCGAAGCACTGTTCGCCTTTGCGCAGACGGTGATCGACCCCACGCGCGCCGGTGCCACGGTGGTGTGCCCCAACCCGTTCTATCAAATCTATGAAGGCGCGGCCCTGCTGGCGGGCGCGCAGACCTGTTTTGTGCCTTGCGTGCCCAGCCGCAATTTCGCAGCCGACTGGGATGCGGTAGACGATGCCACGTGGGCGCGCACACAACTGCTGTACGTGTGCTCGCCCGGCAACCCCACCGGCGCCGTGATGCCGCTGCACGAATGGCAGCGGCTGTTCGAACTGAGCGACCGCCACGGCTTCGTGATCGCCAGCGACGAGTGTTATTCAGAGATCTACTTCGGCGACTCACCCCCCCTGGGCAGCCTGCAGGCAGCCCAGGCGCTGGGGCGGACCGACTTCAGGCGCCTGGTGGCCTTCACGTCACTCAGCAAGCGCAGCAACGTGCCGGGCATGCGCTCGGGTTTCGTGGCCGGCGACGCCGCGGTGCTGAAGGCGTTCCTGCTGTACCGCACCTACCACGGCAGCGCCATGGGTCCGATGATCCAGCGCGCCAGCGCCGCAGCCTGGGCCGACGAAGAGCACGTGGTGGCCAACCGCGAGCTGTACCGTCAGAAGTTTGCGCAGGTGCTGCCGGTGCTGCAGCCGGTGATGGACGTTCAACGGCCCGACGCCGCGTTCTACCTCTGGGCCGCCGTGCCCACGGCGGACGAAGTGGCCTGGGCCCAGGGCCTGCTGGCTCAATACAATGTGAACGTGCTTCCTGGCAGGCTGCTGGCCCGTGAAGTGGCGCAGCACAGCCCTCCGAACCCCGGCACGGGCCGCATCCGCATGGCCCTGGTAGCGCCGGTGGACGAATGCCTGGAAGCCGCCCACCGCATCGCCGCCTATTGCGCGCAGCCAGCCGCAGCTTGAAGCGCAGGCTGCCGCTGCCTGCACACCCCATCCCCATCAACCGGAACCCGCCATGACCACCGCCCAGAGCACCACCCACGAGAACCTGATCAACTTGGCCTGGGAAAGCCGCGCCGACATTTCGGCGCTGAACGCGCCTGACGTGCGAACCGCTGTGGAAGCCGTCATCGCCGACCTGAACAAAGGGCGCATCCGCGTGGCCGAGAAGCGCGGCGTGGGTGACTGGCACGTCAACCAGTGGGTGAAGAAGGCCGTGCTGCTGAGCTTCCGGCTGAACGACAACAAGATCATGCGCGCCGGCGACCTGGGCTTCTTCGACAAGGTGCAGACCAAGTTTGCACACCTGGACGAAGCAGCCATGCGCGCCAGTGGCGTGCGCGTGGTGCCGCCGGCCGTGGCGCGGCGCGGCAGCTACATTGCCAAGGGCGCGGTGCTGATGCCCAGCTACGTGAACATCGGCGCCTACGTCGACGAAAACACCATGGTCGACACCTGGGCCACTGTAGGCAGCTGCGCGCAGATCGGCAAAAACGTGCACCTGAGCGGCGGCGTAGGCATTGGCGGTGTGCTGGAACCGCTGCAGGCCAACCCCACCATCATCGAAGACAACTGCTTCATCGGTGCGCGCAGCGAAGTGGTGGAAGGCGTCATCGTCGAAGAAAACAGCGTCATCAGCATGGGCGTGTACATCGGCCAAAGCACCAAGATCTACGACCGCGCCACCGGAACCGTCAGCTACGGCCGCATTCCGGCCGGCAGCGTGGTGGTGTCGGGCAACCTGCCCAGCACCGACGGCACCCACAGCCTGTATTGCGCCGTGATCGTGAAAAAGGTTGATGCACAGACGCGTTCGAAGACCAGCATCAACGAATTGCTGCGCGCCTGACGCTCCACAGCAGAACCTGAACCGAGCGGGGGCACTGACATGGCCAACAACCTGGAACGCATCCTGCGCCTGATGGCGGAGAAAAACGCGTCCGACGTCTACATGTCGGCCAACACCGCCATCCTGATCAAGATCCACGGCCAGATCCTGCAGCTGTCTGACCAGGTGCTCACCACCAACCAGACGCGGCAGTTGCTGGCCGAGATGCTGGCCCCGCAGCAGATGGAAGAGCTGGAAGAAACCGGCGAACTGAACGTGGGCATCGGGCTGCCGCGCGTGGGCAGCTTCCGGCTGTCGGCCTTCAAACAGCGCGGCTCCATTGCCGCCGTGCTGCGCTGCATCCCGTTTGACATTCCGTCGCTGGGCTCGCTGGGCGTGCCGCCGCTGCTGGGGCAGCTGGTGACCGAGAAGCGCGGCCTCATCCTGCTGGTGGGCGCCACCGGCACCGGCAAGAGCACCACGCTGGCGTCGATGCTGGAATGGCGCAACCAGCAGATGAGCGGGCACATCCTGACCATCGAGGACCCGATCGAATTCCTCTTCAACAACAAGAAGAGCATCGTCAACCAGCGCGAAGTGGGCCGCGACACGCAGAACCTGCAGATCGCGCTGAAGAACGCGCTGCGACAGGCCCCCGACTGCATCCTGATTGGCGAAATCCGCGACCGCGAGACCATGAGCGCGGCCATCTCGTACGCGCTGTCGGGCCACCTGGTGCTGAGCACCATGCACGCCAACAACAGCTATCACGCCATGGGCCGCATCCTGTCGTTCTACCCACCCGAGGTGCGGCCGGCGCTGCTGTCCGACCTGTCGGCGGGCCTGCGCGCCGTGGTGTCGCAGCGGCTGGTGCGGTCCAACGGCGGCAGCCGCGTGCCCGCGGTGGAGGTGCTGCTGAACACCAAGCTGATCGCCGACCTGATCGAAAAAGGCGAACTGGGCGATGTGAAGGAAGCGGTGGAAAAGTCGCTGGCCGAAGGATCGCAGACCTTCGAAATGGACCTGGCGCGGCTGATCAACGAAGGCGTCATATCGCGCGACGAAGGCCTGGCGCACGCCGATTCGCCCACCAACCTGCTGTGGCGGCTGCAAAACGAACAGGCGCCGGTGTCGCGTGTGGCGCCGAAAAAGGAAGAGTCCGAAGCGGCCACCTTCACCGAGATTTCCATCGACGTGCGCCCCGAAGACAGCCGCGCCAGCGGCGCGCCGCCATGGGCCTTGAACAAGCCGTGACCACCGACACGCTGCGCCTGCTGGAAGGCCTGATCGCCTGCCGCTCCGTCACCCCCGACGACGGTGGCTGCGAAGCGCTGCTGCGCGCACCGCTGCAGGCCGCCGGCTTTGTCTGCGAAAGCCTGCCCGGCGGCACCGGCAGCGGCACCGTGCACAACCTGTGGGCCTGGCACCGCGGCAGCACAGCCGGCCCGACGCTGGTGCTGGCCGGCCACACCGACGTGGTGCCGCCCGGCCCGTTGGAGGCCTGGCAGAGCGACCCCTTTGTGCCCACCTACCGAGATGGCCGCCTTCACGGCCGCGGCACTGCCGACATGAAAGCCGCGGTGGCGGCCATGACGGTGGCCGCCGCTGAATTTGTGCGTCAGCATCCGCAGCACAGCGGCACCTTGGCACTGCTGTTCACCAGCGACGAAGAAGGCCCGGCGCTGCACGGCACCCAGCACGCACTGCAGGTGTTGAAGGGCCGCGGCGTCAGCATCGACGCCTGCATCGTGGGCGAACCCACGTCGGTGGACCATGTGGGCGACATGGTGAAAAACGGCCGCCGCGGCACGCTGTCGGCACGCCTGCGCGTGCTGGGCGTACAGGGCCACGTGGCCTACCCGCAGCTGGCGCTGAACCCCATACTGGCCTTTGCCCCCGCGCTGGCCGAACTGACCGCCACACGCTGGGACGAAGGCAACGCCTTCTTCCTGCCCACCAGCTGGCAGGTCAGCAACATCCACGCCGGCACTGGCGTCACCAACGTCATCCCGGGCGACATGGTGGTGGACTTCAACTTCCGCTTCAGCACCGAAAGCACGCCCGAAATTCTGAAGGCCCGCGTGGTGGACGTGCTGCAGCGCCATGGCGTGAAGCACGAACTGACCTGGACGCTGGGCGGCATGCCCTTCTTCACCCCACCGGGCACGCTGTGCGATGCGCTGGTGGCCGCGGTGGAAGCCGAGTTTGACCGCACACCCACGCTCAGCACCACCGGTGGCACTTCTGACGGCCGCTTCTTCGCCGCGCTGTGCCCGCAGGTGATGGAGTTCGGCGTGCGCAACGACAGTGCCCACAAGGTGGACGAATGGGTGGACGTGGCGGCCGTCGAACCCCTGAAAAACACCTACCTGCGCACGCTGCGGGCCTACCTGCCATGAAACGCTTGCCATGACCTTGCAGCAAATGCTGCAGCAGGCCAGTGCGCGCCTGCAGGCTGCCGGCGTGAGCTTCGGCCACGGCACCACCAATGCCCACGACGAAGCCGCCTGGCTGCTGCTGTGGCGCCTGGGCCTGCCGCTGGACGAACTGGACGAACACGCCGAACGCGAGCTGACCCCGGCCGAAGCGGCCGCCGTTCATACGCTGCTGGACCAGCGCATCAGCACCCGCCAACCCGCGGCCTACCTGACCGGCGAGGCGTGGCTGCAAGGCGTGCCTTTCTTCGTCAACCCGGACGTCATCGTGCCGCGCTCGCTGATCGCCGAGCCGCTGGCCGACGGCACGCTGGACGCCTGGCTGGGCAGCGATACCCGCGACGTGCTGGACCTGTGCACCGGCAACGGCAGCCTGGCCGTGCTGGCCGCGATGGCCTGGCCCGATGTTCAGGTGGTGGCCACCGACCTGTCGGCTGCCGCACTGGCCGTGGCCGCGCGCAACGTGCAGCGCCATGAACTGCAGCACCGCATCACCTTGGCCCAGGGCGACGGCTTTGCCGCGCTGCAACCAACGCCGGCCGGCACACCGCGCCGTTTCGACCTCATCCTCTGCAACCCCCCTTACGTCAACCAGGCCTCGATGGACACCCTGCCCCCGGAATTTCGCGCCGAACCCGCGCTTGCATTGGCCGGCGGCGCCGACGGCATGGACTTCATCCGCCCGCTGCTGGCGCAGACCGCGCTGCACCTGAAACAGGGCGGCCTGCTGGTGCTGGAAATCGGCCACGAACGTGCGCACTTCGAAGCGGCCTTCCCGCGCCTGCCGGTGGTGTGGCTGCCCACGCAGGAAACCGACGACCATGTGTTGCTGGTTGAAAAGCACGCGCTCGAATCGGCGGTGCCCGCATGATCACGCTGCGCGACATCACGCTGCGCCGGGGGACGAAGGTGGTGCTGCAAGGCGCCAACGTCACGCTTCAGCCGGGCGAAAAGGTGGGCCTGATCGGCCGCAACGGTGCCGGCAAGTCCAGCCTGTTTGCGCTGCTCACCAACCGGCTGCAGTCCGACAGCGGCGACGTCGAGATTCCACCGCGCTGGCGCGTCGGCGAAGTCGCGCAGGACATGCCCGAGACCGAAGACGGCGCCACCGAATTCGTGCTGCAGGGCGACCGGCCGCTGCAGGCTGCACAGGCCGAGCTGGCGGCCGCAGAAGCCAGCGGCGACGGCAATGCCATGGCCCACGCCCACCTGGCGCTGGACGAAGCCGGCGCTTTCGATGCCCGATCCCGCGCGCAGGCGTTGCTGCTGGGCCTGGGCTTCAAGAACGAAGAGCTCGACGCGCCGGTGAACAGTTTTTCCGGCGGCTGGCGCATGCGCCTGCAACTGGCGCGCGCACTGATGTGCCCGGCCGAGCTGCTGCTGCTGGACGAGCCCACCAACCACCTGGACCTGGACGCGCTGGTGTGGCTGGAAGCGTGGTTGAAGCGCTTCGAAGGGCTGATGCTCGTCATCAGCCACGACCGCGAATTCCTCGACGCCATCACCAAGGTCACGGTGCACCTGGACGAACAGACGCTCACGCGTTATGGCGGCAACTACAGCGCCTTTGAAGAGATGCGCGCCGAGCGCATGACGCTGGCGGCAGCAGCTTTCTCGAAGCAGCAGGACCGCATCGCGCACCTGCAGAAGTTCATCGACCGCTTCAAGGCCAAGGCCAGCAAGGCCAAGCAGGCGCAGAGCCGCGTGAAGGCGCT
>JAYSXE010000307.1:0-5251 GCA_043717565.1 Burkholderiales bacterium
CCGAGCAGTATGTCGCCACGCCAGACCTGATGTTGGCCGTCAACGCCGCGGTCACCCTGAAGCGGCCGCTGCTGGTCAAGGGCGAACCCGGCACCGGCAAGACCATGTTGGCCGAAGAGGTGGCCCGCTCGCTGGGCGTGCCGCTGCTGCAGTGGCACATCAAGAGCACCACCAAGGCGCAGCAGGGCCTGTACGAGTACGACGCCGTCAGCCGCCTGCGTGACAGCCAGCTGGCTGGGGTGGAAGGTGGCGCCCGCGTGAAGGACATCCACAACTACATCGTCAAGGGCGTGCTGTGGCAGGCCTTCACCGCCGACGAGCCGGTGGCACTGCTGATCGACGAGATCGACAAGGCCGACATCGAATTCCCGAACGACCTGCTGCGCGAGATTGACCGCATGGAGTTCTACGTGTACGAAACACGGGAACTCATCAAGGCCAAGCACCGGCCGCTGGTGTTCATCACCAGCAACAACGAAAAGGAACTGCCCGACGCATTCCTGCGCCGCTGCTTCTTCCACTACATCAAGTTCCCCGAAGCCGACACCATGCGCGCCATCGTGGACGTGCACTTCCCCGGCCTGAAGAAAGAACTGCTGGCGCAGGCGCTGAAGACCTTCTACGACATCCGCAACCTGCCGGGCCTGAAGAAGAAGCCCAGCACCAGCGAGCTGCTGGACTGGCTGAAGCTGCTGGTGGCTGAAGACATTCCGCTGGAAGCGCTGCAGAGCAAGGACGACAAGGTGTCGGTGCCGCCGCTGGTGGGCGCGCTGCTGAAGAACGAACAGGACGTCACGCTGTTCGAAAAACTGGTGTTCATGCAAAGGCACAACCGCTGAAACCCGCCATGCCAACGCACCTGTTGATGCACAAGCCGATGCACCAGCCGATCAACCAGCAACCGCCGATGAGCCGCAGCCCGCTGCAGCGGCACGGCCTGCAGGGCTGATGCTGCCGGTAGCGCACGTCACGCTGACGCGTGGCCCCGTCACCCTGGTTCCGTTGGCGCTGGAACATGCCGAAGGCCTGGCCGCTGCGGCGGCAGACGGCGCCCTGTGGAACCTGCGCGTCACCTCGGTGCCCGAGCCGGAAGATACCCGCGCCTACATCGAAACCGCGCTGCGCGGGCACGCCGAAGGCCACCGCCTGGCGTTTGCTGTGCTCGACAGCGGCAGCGGCCAGGTCATCGGCTGCAGCAGTTACCACGACATCGTGCCGGCCGTGGAACGGCTGGAAATCGGCTACACCTGGTACGCGCGGCGCTACCAGCGCAGCGCCGTCAACACCGTCGCCAAGTGGCTGCTGATGCAGCACGCGTTTGAGACCCTGGGCGCCCAACTGGTGGGCTGGCGCACCGACAACTACAACTTCGCCAGCCAGCGCGCCATCGAGCGCCTCGGTGCGCGCAAGGACGGCGTGCTGCGCCACCACGCTTTGCGCCGCGACGGCACGGTGCGCGACACCGTGATGTACAGCCTGGCCGCTGGCGAATGGCCCGAGGTGAAAGCCCACCTGGAACACCAGCTGTCGCGCCCGCGCTGACCGCCAACGCCTGCGTCCCACCGGCTGTGCAAGACATGCCCCACGCCCTGCTGGGGCCGCACCCTGCCAGCCCCGACGAAAGACCCACCATGCCCGAGAAAAAAAGCATCACCGTTGAAGACCTGTGGGCGCTGCAGCGCATCGGCGCGCCCAGCCTCAGCCCCGACGGCGCGCAGGTGGTCGCCGCCGTCACGCGCTATTCCATGCAGGACAACCAGGCGTCTTCTTCGCTGTGGCTGCTGTCCACGCTGGGCGGGCAGCCGCGCGCGTTGACCACCTGCGGCGACAAGGACGGCAGCCCCCGCTTCAGCCCGTTGGGCGACCGCGTGGCCTTCACGGCCCGGCGCGAACAACAGGGCCACAAGGACACCACGGCGCAGCTGTACCTGATAGCACCCGACGGCGGCGAAGCGGTGCGGGCGGCCCCGGTGGCCACGGGCGTGGAGGGCTTTCGGTGGGCACCCGATGGCCAGCGTATCGTGTTCATCTCCTGGGTCTGGCCCGAACTGAAAGGCATGAAGGCGCAGGCCAAGGCGCACAAAACCTTTGCCGAGCGCAAGGAGACCGGCTACGCCACCAGCCAGTCCAGCTACCGCTACTGGGACCGCAACCTGCCCATGGGCCGCGTGCCGCACCTGCTGTCGCTGGAACTGCCCGCCGACGGCAGCGCCGGCCGCGTGCGCGACCTGTTCGAGGGCACGCCCTATGAACTGACGCGTTCAGAACCCGGCATCGAGCAGTTCGACATCTCGCCCGACGGCAAGCACCTGGTGTTTGCTTTCGACCCGGCCGCCGAAAAGCGCACCGACGGCCGCTACGCGCTGGCCGAGATGGAATTGAAGGGCCGCAAGGCAGGCCGCATCCGCGTCATCGCGCAAGATGCCGAATGGGACTTCGGGACACCGCGCTACAGCCCCGACGGCCAGCGCATCGCGTTCACCGCCTGCCACAAAGGCCGCAAGCACACCATGCCCGACGTGCTGGCGCTGCTGGACCGGGCCAGTGGCCGCTGGCAGACGGCCAGCGGCGAGTGGGACCACGCCGTGCAGGCGCCGCTGCACTGGGAAGACGACGGTGCTTCGGTGCTGTTCTGCGCCGAGCAGCAGGGCCGCCGGCACCTGTGGCGTTTCGACCTCGAACACCTGCGCGCCGAAGTGGTGGTGTCGGGGGGCTGGGTGGGCGCCTTCGACAAGGCCGCGGGCACCCTGGTGACGCTGGCCGACACCGCCAGCCACCCGGCCCAGTTGAAAGTGCACGCGCCCGACGGCACGGCACGGCGCATCGAAGCCTGCAACGACGCGTTGATGGCCCGCCTGGCGATGGGCCGCGTGGAAGAGGTGTGGATCAAGGGCGCCAGCGCCCAGGCCGGCCCGCAGAGCGCTGGCGCTGGCTTGGATGTAGACGCAGAAGGTGACCCGGTGCAGATGTGGCTGGTGTACCCGCCCGATTTCGACCCGCGCAAGAAGTACCCGGTGCTGCACAACATCCACGGCGGTCCGCACACCGGCCCGGGTGACAACTGGCACTACCGCTGGAACACGCAGCTGTTTGCGGCGCAGGGCTATGTGGTGGCCAGCGTCAACTACCACGGCTCTTCGGGCTTCGGCAACGCGTTCCTGGACAGCATCACGCACCGCTGGGGCCAGTTGGAACTGCAGGACGTGGAAGCCGGCACCGACTGGCTGCTGGCGCAGCCCTGGTCAGACCCGAAGCGCGTGTTTGCAGCCGGTGGCAGCTACGGCGGCTACATGGTGGCGTGGATGAACGGCCACCTGCCGGCCGGCCGCTACCAGGCCTACATCTGCCACGCCGGCTGCTTCGACTGGGTGGGCATGTTCGCCGACGACGCTTGGGCCTGGCACGCCCAGGAACTGGGTGCCTGGTACTGGGACAACCCGGCCCAGGTGAACGAGCAAAGCCCGCACGCTTTCGCCAAGCACCTGAACACGCCCACGCTGGTGATCCACGGCGCGCTGGACTACCGCGTGCCCGACGCGCAGGGCCTGTCCTACTACAACACGCTGAAGGCGCGCGGCATCGGCGCGCGGCTGTTGTGGTACCCCGACGAAAACCACTGGGTGCTGAAGCCGCGCAACAGCCGCCAGTGGTACGGCGAATTCTTCGACTGGCTGAAGGCGCACGACCCGGGCAAGGCGCGCAAGGCCCGGCGTCCACGGACATAACCCGGGTCTGGGTTTTGGGCTGCCCAAGCCGGCCCGCAAAGGCCTGGTTGGCAGCCCACGGCTACATTCGGTGTATACCCTCTCCCCGTCCTGCCGGTCTGCACGCACGGTGATTCAAAACGGGTTCCACTGGGACTGCAGCGACCCGCCCAAGCCCACCGCGAGCCCCACCCCCGCCCCACCCCAGTCCCACCCCAGTCCCACCCGGTACCCAGCCCATGCTGATCAACTTCTTCTACACCCTGCGCGCCGCCAAGCTGAAGGTCTCGGTCAAGGAGTTCCTGACGCTGCTGGAAGCCTTGAAGGCCGGTGTCATTGACGACGAAGACGAAGGCCCATCGGTCGACAAGTTCTACTACCTCGCCCGCACCTCGCTGGTGAAGGACGAGGCGCACTTCGACAAGTTCGACCGCGCCTTCGCAGCCTATTTCAAGGGCGTGGAACTGCTGACCGACTTCACGCAGGACGTGCCGCTGGACTGGTTGCGCAAGACGCTGGAACTGGAACTCAGCCCCGAGCAGAAGGCGGCCATCGAGAAGATGGGCTGGGACGAGCTGATGGAAACGCTGAAGAAGCGCTTCGAAGAGCAGAAGGAACGCCACGAGGGCGGCAACAAGATGATCGGCACCGGCGGCACCAGCCCCTTCGGTGCCTACGGCTACAACCCGCAGGGCATCCGCATCGGCCAGGCCAGCAGCCGCAACAAGAGCGCGGTGAAGGTGTGGGACCAGCGCGCCTACAAGGACTACGACGACACCAAGGAACTGGGCACACGCAACATCAAGGTGGCGCTGCGCCGCCTGCGCCGCTTTGCCCGCGAAGGCGCCGCCGAGGAACTGGACCTGGACGACACCATCCACTGCACCGCGGCCAACGCCGGCATGCTGGACATCAAGATGGTGCCCGAGCGCCACAACAAGGTGAAGGTGCTGCTGCTGATGGACGTGGGCGGCACCATGGACGAGCACATCCACCGCGTGGAAGAACTGTTCTCGGCCGCCAAGACCGAGTTCAAGCACCTGGAATTCTTCTACTTCCACAACTGCGTGTACGACTTCATGTGGAAGAACAACCGCCGCCGCTACAGCGAGAAGTTCGCCACCTGGGACGTCATCCGCAAGTACAACAAGGACTACAAGCTCATCTTCGTGGGCGACGCCACGATGAGCCCCTACGAGATCCTGCAGCCTGGCGGCAGCGTTGAATACAACAACGAAGAAGCCGGCGCCGAATGGCTGCAGCGGCTGACGAATGCGTTTCCAAAATTCGCGTGGATCAACCCCGAGCCGCAGGGCGTGTGGCAGTACCGGCAGAGCATCGCCGTGGTGCAGCAGCTGATGAACCAGCGCATGTTCCCGCTGTCGCTGTCGGGGCTGGAAGGCGCGATGCGGCTGATCAGCAAATGACCCTTTTGCGCTGGGCACCTGCGCTGCTGCTGGCGCTGGCTGCGCTGGGCTGGGGCGCCACTGCGCAGGCGGCTGAAGGCGGTGTGAAGATCACGGTGGAAGCACCGGACGAGCTGAAGG
>JAYSXE010000308.1:0-5249 GCA_043717565.1 Burkholderiales bacterium
ACCGGCTGGGGCGTGTTCAGCCTGTGCATGCTGTGCACTTCGATCGCCGCCATGGCCATCGAGAACGACACCGTGCACAGCCTGCAGCCCCGTGGCGCAGCGTGGCGCACCACCGCCGCGGGCATCACCGCCGTGCTGGTGATGTTGTGGGCGCTTTGGCTGGCGCCCAGCATCCAGTCGCCATTGGCGCCACTGGCGGTATTCCTGCCGCATGTCATCGTGACCGCGCTGGTATTGAACCGGCAACTCGCCCTGGCCGCGGGCGGCCTGCTGATGGCCGCGCTGCTGACGGCGGGCACCGCCGACCACGGCCTGTCGCTGTGGGGCGACGGCGGCAACGTCGCGGCGGCGGTGATGTCGTGGATGGGTTCTGCGGTGGCCTTGCTGCTGGTGGCGCGGGCCAACACTGCCGACTGGCACAACCGCAGCCAACGCTGGGAATGGGCGCTGGACGGCTCGCGCCTCGGCGTGGCCGACTGGCACCTGCAGCGCAACGAAAGCTTTGCTTCGGCCGCCTGGCGTTCGCTCACCGGCCACACGGCCAAGGACTGGGAACCGCTGGCCTGGCAACGCCGGCTGCACCCTGACGACCGCCTGCACCTGAGCGACGCGCTGGCTGCGCTGAGCAGCGGTGAAATTGGTCGGCGGCGCCTGGAACTGCGGCAGCCCATGGAAGAGGGCTGGCGCTGGGTTGAAGCAACGTTGATGGTCATCGAACGCGACGGCACGGGCCACCCGGTGCGCCTGCTGGCCACGCTGGCCGACGTGCACGACCGCCGCCAGGCGCAGGAACAACAGCTGATGTCGGTGAGCCTGTTCCAGCACCTGCACGAGGGCCTGCTGATCACCGACGCCGAGCTGCGCGTGTTGGACGTGAACCCGGCGTTCACCGAGATCCTGGGCATTTCGCGCGACGAGGCTCTGGGCACCGTGCCTTCGGTGCTGAGCCCGTCACCGGCCGACCCGGTGGAGCGCCAGCAGCGCGCCGCCATGTGGGCCGGCTTGCGCGACCAAGGCATGTGGCGGGGTGAACTGCTGGAAAAACGCGCCAATGGCCAGCTGTGCACGCTGCAGACCACCATCTCCACGGTTTACGGCCCTGAACGCGACCTGCGTTACCACGTGATGGTGTTCGCCGACATCACGCAGCAGCAACTGCAGCGTGAACAGCTGGAACGCCAGGCGCATTTCGACGAACTCACACGGCTGCCCAACCGTGCGCGCTTGTCGCAGCTGTTGCAGGAAGCCATTGCAGCAGCCGACCGCGACGGCTACCTGCTTGTCGTGTGTTATCTCGACTTGGACCGCTTCAAGCCCGTCAACGACCGCTTCGGCCACGCTGCTGGCGACCGCTTGTTGTCAGAACTGGCCGGCAGACTTCGCAGCGCGCTGCGCAAGCGCGAGAACTGGACCGATTCGGCAGCGCGGCTGGGCGGCGACGAATTTGTGCTGCTGCTGCGCGCCGGTACCCACGACGAGGCGCGGCTGGCGGTGGAGCGCGTGCTGCGCGTGGTGTCTCAGCCCTACGTGGTGGACATGACGCACGGCCCGGTGCAGGTCACGGCCAGCATGGGTGCCACCATCTACCCGGTGGACCGCAGTGACGCCGACGCGCTGCTGCGCCATGCCGACCACGCCATGTACAGCGCCAAGCAGGCCGGGCGCAACGGCTACCTGTTTTTCGACCCCGAACACCGGCGCCGCACCGAAGAGCGCGCAGTGGCCATCGGCCGCGTGCAAGAGGCGCTGGACCGTCAGGAGTTCGTGCTCTTCTACCAGCCCAAGGTGGACATGCGCACGTCGCGCGTCATCGGCTTCGAGGCCTTGATCCGCTGGGAACACCCTGAACACGGCCTGGTGGCACCGCTGCAGTTTCTGCCGCTGATCGAGAACACCGGGCTCTCGTCCCGTGTGGGTGACTGGGCCTTGTCGCAGGCGCTGGACCACCTGGCGCAGTGGCGGTGCGACGGCTTTGACTTCTCAGTCAGTGTCAACATCTCGGCACGGCACCTGCAAGAGCCCGACTTTGCGCTGCGCCTGTCGGAACTGCTGGCGCGGCGCGGTGAACCCTTGGCCACTTATCTCGAATTGGAAATGCTGGAAACCGCGGCCCATGCCGACATCGAAGCCACGTCGGCCCTGCTGGCACGCTGCCGCCGGCTGGGCGTGCGCTTCGCGCTGGACGACTTCGGAACCGGCTATTCCACCCTCACCTACCTGAAGCGGCTGCCGGTGGACGTGCTGAAGATCGACCGCAGCTTTGTGCACCACATGCTGGACGACGACCAGGACAAGGCCATCGTTGAAGGCGTGATCGGACTGGCGCGCACCTTCGACTGCGTGGTGGTGGCCGAAGGGGTGGAGTCGCCCGCGCAGGCGCGAACGCTGCTCGAGTTGGGCTGCGACATCGGTCAGGGTACCGGCATAGCCGCGCCCATGCCCTCGGCTCTGGTGGCGCAGTGGGTGCGCGACTACAAAGGCATGTTTGCCCTGTTCCCTGCTGAGCTGGCCGCAAACGCGGCCAGCAACAAGCTGGCGGCGTTGCCCGGCCCGGCCGACACCGACGGCGCGGCGCGAAAGAGTCCGTGATACCACCGGGCTTCGTGCAGGAACTGCTGTCGCGGGTGGACGTGGCCGACGTGGTGGGCCGGCACGTCGAACTCAAGCGCAGCGGTGCCAACCTGATGGGGCTGTGCCCCTTCCATGCGGAAAAGTCGCCCAGCTTTTCCGTCAACCCGGGCAAGCAGTTCTACTACTGCTTCGGCTGTGGCGCCGGCGGCGACGCCATCCGCTTTCTGACCGAACACCTCGGCCTGAGCTTTTTCGAAGCCGTCAACGACCTGGCGCAGGGCGCGGGCATGGTGGTGCCCGAAGAAGAGGTGTCGCCCCAGGAACGTGAGCGCCGGGCCACGCTGCGGCAGCGGCGCCTGTCGCTGGGCGAAGTGTTGTCGCGGGCCAGCGACTTCTACCGCGCACAGTTGCGCGAAAACCCCAGGGCGGTGGCCTACCTTAAACAGCGTGGCTTGACGGGGGCCATCGCTGCCCGTTTCGGCCTGGGGTTTGCGCCGCCGGGGTGGCGCACGCTGGCCAGCGTCTTCCCGAACTACGACGACCCATTGCTCGAAGAAGCGGGCTTGGTGCGCCTGCGTGAAGCCGAAGGTGAAGCCGGCCACGAACGACCGGAAGCCGCCACCAGCGATCGCGGGCGCTACGACTGGTTTCGCGACCGGGTGATGTTCCCCATACGTGCCGTCAGCGGCGAAATCATCGGCTTCGGCGGCCGTGTGTTGGACGACAGCAAACCGAAGTACATGAACTCGCCGGAGACGCCCGTCTTCAGCAAGGGACGCGAGCTGTATGGGCTCTTTGAAGCGCGCCAGGCATTGCGCGAAAAAGGCTATGCGCTGGTGGTGGAGGGCTACATGGACGTGGTGGCGCTGGCGCAGAACGGCTTTGCCAATGCCGTGGCCACGCTGGGCACGGCCTGCACCGCAGAACACGTGCAGAAGCTGTTCCGTTTCACCGACGCGGTGGTCTTCAGCTTTGACGGCGACGCGGCCGGCCGGCGTGCGGCGTCGCGTGCATTGGAAGCCGCCCTGCCCCATGCCAGTGACCTGCGCAGCGTGCGCTTTCTGTTTCTTCCGCCCGAGCACGACCCCGACAGCTTCGTGCGTGAAATGGGCGCCGCGGCGTTCGAGCAGGCGGTGTCAAAAGCGGTGCCGTTGTCTCGCCAGCTCGTCGAACAAGCCGCTGATGGCCAGGACCTGGAAACCGCCGAGGGCCGCGCGCGTCTGGTGGCCCAAGCCAAGCCGCTATGGGACTTGTTGCCCGCCGGCCTGTTGCGCGACCAGTTGCTCGGCGAACTGGCTAAACGCGCGCGGTTGCCGCGTGAAGACCTGGCGCGCCGCTGGGGCGCGGCAACGGCCGCTCAGCCCCCCGGCCGAGCCACCGGCCCGCGGCGGCCGCCTTTTCCAGCGCGGGCCCGCACTGCTGCCCGGCAGCCCCAGGACCAGGTGGCGCGCATCCTGTTGCAGCGCTGCGACTGGTGGCACGAGCTGACGGCCGAAGACCACGACCTGCTCGTCGGCCTGGATGGCTGGCACGCCGAACTCTTCAGCTGGCTGGAGCGGTGGCTGACCGAGCACGGTGCTGCCGCTTGGGCTGAACTGCGCGAACCGCTGGCAGCCCAGAGCTGGGGCGCGCAGGCCGTGGCCCTGGTTGACGGTGCCGAGGTACCGGTCGATCCCGACCGGGAAGACCTGGCCGGCGCGCTGGCGCAGACGCACCGCGCTCGGCAGTCGTTGTCTTCGCTGAAGCTGCTGGGCCGCGCCTGAGCGGCCGGCAGTCCAGGGCTGCGCGGGGCCGCACGCGGCCCCGCCGCACGGGACGTTCTGGTATAATACGCGCTGTTCCGCGACAAGACTGACTGCAACGCTTTCGAGACCCCAGCCCGCCCCAGCGCACCACACCCGCGCCGCCGGCAATCCTGCTGAAAGCACCGCACGCTGCCCGTCGCATGAAGCCTTGCGTTGAAGCTGCAAGGCCATCGCACGAAGGCAAAGGCCCCAACTTGAGTTGCACCACGCCCCCCGGGCGTGGCCGCTGCATGCCTGTGGCCGTTGCTTACACCGGAAACCGGCCCCACTGCCCCAAGGACCGTCCATGACCGCCAAGAAGCCTGCCGCCGCCGCTGAGACCAAGTTGAAGCCCGCCCCCGCCCCCGAGACCGTCATCAGCAAAAAGCCCGCTGTCAAGGCGGCTGCACCGGCCCCTGCGCCTGCACCAGCGCCCGTTGCGGTCAAGAGGACCACCGGCAAAGGCGGCAGCAAGCTCGCGACACCAGCCCATGCGCGGCCCGGCCAGAAGCCACCCGTCGAGGTGGAACCGGTCAAGGCGGCAGGCAAGGCCACCGGCAAAGCCGCAGCGAAGACAGCCGCCAAGCCCGACCCCAAGGCTGCCAAGAAGGGCGCAGCCATCGTTGAAGACGAAGACCTGGGCGACATCGAGGCCGACATCGAAGGCGACGTCGAAGTCGAAGCCGAAGTCGAGGTGGCCGACGTCAAGGAAGCGAAGGTCAAACCCCTGCGCATGAAGGTCAGCCGCGCCAAGGAGCGCGCGCTGATGCGCGAATTCGGTCTCGAGGAAACCACCCTCACCGAAGAAGAAGCCGCCAAGCGCCGCCAGGAGCTGAAGACGCTCATCAAGATGGGCAAGACGCGCGGCTTCCTCACGCACCAGGAAATCAACGA
>JAYSXE010000309.1:0-5207 GCA_043717565.1 Burkholderiales bacterium
ACTGGCACGGAAATTCCGCGCTACAACCGCGCGACAGCCGCACGACAGCCGCGGTTCAGAGCCGGCGCAACCAGTCCAGCTGTTCGCGCAGCTTCACCACCTCGCCCACGATGGTCAGGCAGGGCGACTGCAGCTTGGCGGCGGCCACCGCTTCGGCCACCGTGGCCAGCGTGGCACTGACCACGCGCTGATCGGGCAGCGTGCCCTTGCTGACCACCGCCACCGGCCAGCCGGGCGGCAGGCCGTGGGCCATCAGTTCGCGGGTGATGGTGGGCAGTCCCGACAGGCCCATGTAGATGACCACCGTTTGCCGCGGCCGCGCCAGGCCGGGCCAGTCCAGGTCGCAGCTGCCGTCTTGCAGGTGGCCGGTGACGAAGACGCAGCCTTGTGAAAAGTCGCGGTGCGTCAGCGGTATGCCGCTGTAGGCCGAAACACCGTGCGCTGCCGTGATGCCGGGCACCACTTCAAACGGCAGGCCGGCCGCAGCCAGGGCCTGCAGTTCTTCACCGCCGCGCCCGAAGATGAAAGGGTCGCCGCCTTTCAGGCGCACCACGCGCCGGCCTTCGCGGGCCCGGCGCACCAGCAGTTCGTTGATGGTTTCCTGCGGCAGGTGGTGGTTGGACCGCTGCTTGCCGGCGTAGATGCGCTCGGCGGCCGGGTTCAGCATCGCCATCACGCCCGGCCCCACCAGGTTGTCGTAAACCACGACCTCGGCGCTGGCGATCAGGCGTGCGGCTTTCAGGGTCAGCAGTTCGGGGTCGCCGGGGCCCGCGCCCACCAGGGCCACGGGCCAGGGCGGGCCGGCGGGTGTGGGCGGATGCGGCGCGGGCGCCTCACTCATCGCGCTCGGCCCGCCACAACATCCACTTCAGCGTGCCCACGCAGCCCGCCACGATGGCGGCCAAGGCAACGATGGAACCGATGGCCAGCGTGGACACCCCCGTCAGGCCCTGCCCCACCGTGCAGCCCAAAGCCGTGACACCGCCAAAGCCCATCAGCATGGCGCCCAGCAGCTGGCTGCGCAGGTCGGCGAGCGTTCCGAAACCTTCCCAGCGAAAACGACCGGCCGCCAGTGAATAAGCCGCCGCGCCGGCCACGATGCCCAGCACGCTGGCGATGCCGAAAGTCAGCCGCAGCGACTTGTCGGTCCACAGCATCAGCAGTTCCAGCGTGTAGGCCACCGGGGCCACGAAGCTGAGCGATTCCACCGTGCGCGAGTTGGTGGCGAAGTACACGTTCTCCATGGTCTCGGGGTTCTCGCCAAAGCCCAGGTGGCCGCTGACGAACCAGCCGCACACCACCAGCAGGCCCAGCGCGGTGCCGCCCAGCCACTGGGCGGGGCGGGCGCGAAAAGCCTTGTCCTTGAACACGAACAGCAACAGCGCCAGCACCACCACGCCAGCGGTGGCCGCCAAAGCCGGGGCCGCCTGCAGGCCCAGCGCCTGGGATGCCGCGGTGCCCAGGCCCTGGTCGGGCCAGCCGCTGGCGGCCAGGTCCACGCGCACGGGGTCGAGCAGGGCCACGCGCCACTGGCCGAACAGGCCCTTGAGCGTCATGTACGACGCCACGCCCATGAACACCAGCACCACCAGCGAACGCAGGCTGCCGGCACCCAGGCGCAACAGGTTCTTGTTCACGCAGCCACCCGACAGCGTCATGCCCACGCCGAACAGCAGGCCGCCCACCACCAGCGACAGCAGCGGCATTTGCGGCCGCAGTGCCACGGCCTTGCCCAGGTCCACCAGCCCGCCCAGGCGCAGCGCGGTGGCGCCGGCCACGGCCACGGCAATGGCCAGCAGCCACATGCGCAGGCGGCCCCAGGCGCCCATGTTCACCACGTCAGACAGGGCACCCATGGTGCAGAAGTTGACCTTCGACGCGACCACGCCAAAGGCAAAGGCGACGGCAAAACCGCCGGCCACGACGACCGAGCTCAGGTCGACAGGGGTTGCGGCCATGGTGGGCTCAGGCCTTCTTCAACAAGAAGTAGAAGCGCCCGCCTTCTTCGCCCGACGCCAGCAACGTGTGGCCGGTGTGGCTGGCGAAAGTGGGCATGTCGTCCAGCGTGCCGCCGTCGGTGGACCACACGCGCAGCACCTGCCCGCTGGCCAGCCCGGCCATGGCCTTCTTGGTTTTCACGATGGGCATGGGGCAGGGCAGCCTGGAGGCGTCAAGTTCTTGGTCAAAGTGCATGCAGGGCTCCCGGGCCGGCGGAGAATGGTGTGGCCTGGTTGGTGGGGCTGCGAGGCCGCACCAACCGTCATCAGACCCGATTGTCCCCGGAGACACACCATGACCACCACCTTGATCAATTCAACGCCCTCCATGCCCGCTTTGGCCCTGCTGCAGCGCGCGCTGCTGACGCCGTTGCTGTTGGCCGCGCTGCTGCTGGCCAGCGGTGCCAGCCGGGCGCAGGACACCGTGCTCTATCACGTCAACGACACCGCAGCGCAGGCGCTGGGCACGCTGCGCAACATCCGCAACCACCTGGACACCGATCCCGCGGCCAGGATCACGGTGGTGACCCACGCGCAGGGCGTGGACTTCCTGATGGAAGGCGCCAAGGACGCCAGCAATGCGCCCTTTGCCGGCACCGTGGCCGCGCTGGTGAACCGCGGCGTGAAGTTCGAGGTTTGCGAAATCACGCTGAAGAACCGCAACCTGAAGAAAGAACAGTTCATCCAGGAAGCCGAGTTCACACCGTCGGGCGTGGTGCGCATCACCAAGCTGCAGAAGATGGGTTTTGCCTACATCCGCACTTGATGCCGCTGCTTCGGCCGCAGCCGCCGAAGCGTGCCAGTGGCCCACGCTGCGCGCCAGCGCGGCGGGCCTACCGCTTTTTCGGCGCTGATTCCTGGGCCTTGGCTTTTGGCGGCTCGGGTTTGTAGTCTCCGAGCGAAGTTTTCACCGGGCAGACCGAAAAGACGGGGCACTTCTTGCAGCCCACGGCAAGGGCGACGGGACAGAGGACCATGGTGTTGTTCCTGGCAAGCAGCGGGGGGTTGAGACTACACCCGGGTTTGCCATGCGCAATGGGCCACTGGTTTGTGCCGCAGCGCAGCCGCGCACCGGCCCCCCGGCACTGACAGCCGCCGCGCGGCGCGGTTCAGCACTGTGCCGCCCGTGGTGCCAGGCGCTCGCGAAGCGCCGCTTCCAGTTGGTCCCACACGTAGCGCATCGAAGCCGAGCGCCGCAACTCGGGGTGGGCACACAGCCACACCTCCTGCGGCTGGCCAAACCGGTCGGCCAAGATGCGCTTGAGCTGCGGCTTTTCGGCGGCCACGTCGGCCAGGTAGACACCGACGCCCAGCCCGGTTTCAACCGCGGCGCAGCGCGCCAGGATGGCGTCGGTGCGCAGCCGAAAGCGGACAGGCCGCCGCGGCGGCGTGCCTTTGATCATGGGGCCCAGCGGCACCGGTTCGCGGTCGAAGCCGGCAACAAAAGCATGGGCCGGCAACTCGAAGGTTTCGGGCTCGCCGTGGCGGGCCAGAAAGTCCTGGTGCGCATACAGGCCCAGTTCGGTGTTGCCCACATGGGCTGCGATCACGTCTTCCTGGTCGGGCCTGAAGAAACGCACCGCGATGTCGGCGTCGCGGCGCAGCAGGTTGTCGGCGCGGTTGGACACCGACAGCTCGATCTCCAGCTCGGGCTGTTCTGACAGCAACCGTGCCATCAGCGGTGCAATCACCTGCGTGGCGTACACCTCCGAAGCCGCCACGCGCACACAGCCCACCAGCGCTTCCTGGGCGTCGGCAAACAGCCGCTCGGCGTTGAGCGCAGAGATCTTCATCGCCGCCACGGCGCCGTGCAACGCGTGTGCGTGTTCGGTGGGCTTCAGGCGGCCGGGCAGCCTGACAAACAGCGTTTCGCCCAACGACGCTTCCAGTTCACGCACGTGGCGGCCGACACTGGGCTGGGTGGTGGCCAGCCGCCGCGCCGCCTCGGTCAACGTGCCGGTTTCGTACACGGCGATGAAGGAACGCAGCAGGTTCCAGTCGGCAAGGCTGGGGCCCACCCGCGCCGCACGGGTGGGGGCGGTGGCTGTGGTGGCAACCGCTGTTGGCGGTTTGGGATCGGGCATGTGGTCAGTCTCCCACAGTCACCGCAGCGGTCGGCGTCAGGCGCGCAGCAGCGCAGCCAGCCCGCGCCGCGGGCTGGGGCCTGTGGGCGCAAGCGCGTATCCCACACGCGCCAGCATCTGCACGGGGCCGTGGGTCGCGTCGACCTTCAGTTCGCGATGCAGCGCTTCATAAGGCCCCCGCACTTCGGCAAACTCCTGCAGCGCCTGCGACAGCGGGTGCATGTCCACCCCCGCCGCGGTGGCCTGCAGGTGCAGGCGCACATAGGCGCGCCCGGCGGCCAGCTGGGTGACGCGGCTGTTGCCGGTGCCGGCCAGCCACAGGTAGCCGCTGCCGGTTTCATAGGGCAGCCAGCGGTCCATCACGCGCTGCAAGCTGCTGGCGCCGCGCCGGGGCACCTCCATCGGGTCGAAAACGCCCACGCTGTGCAGCGCCCGCACCATGCTGCCGTTGATACTGATGCCGTCGCGGTGCGTACTGATGGCCTGCGGGCCGATGCGCATCAGCCGCGCCGATTCCAGCCAGGTGCGCGCGGTGCTGCACTCGATTTCGTAAGCCTCGCGCGTGATGCGGCGGATGGGCGCCAACGCCGGTTCACCCACCACCACCTCGGCGCGCAGACCCAGGCTGCGTGCGGTGACGGCCCAGCCCGCGGGCAGCGCGGCGGGCAAGGCCCGGTCGTTGGCGTAGCCACTTTTCTGGGTGTGGCGGCGCACGATGTGCGCAAACAAGGGGTCGGCTGCCGCGCTGCCAGCGGCGCCCAGCGAGAGCGTTGCCACGCGGGTGCCGCGGGGCAGCTCGGCGGCGGCAGGCGCGCCGTCGGGAAAGCCGGACACGGTGACGGCCACGCGGCGCTGCGCGGCGGCGATCACGGCCAGTTCGATGAATGCGCCGCAGCCGATCAGGATCTGGCGGCCGAAGGGGTCGGTCTCGGGCAACAGCCGGTCGCCGTCGCACACCAGGTGGATGCGGTCGGGTTCGCGCAAGTCGGCAATCCAGGGCTGGCGGTTGTGCGGGTTGGGCGCCAGCAGTGCGTGGGCCAGCATGAATCGGCGCAGGTCGGTTTCGGCTGCCGGGTTCTGCCAGGGCTGCACCGCGGCGTTGGGCATGGCAGACGAGCAGCCGGTG